>JALNXB010000004.1 GCA_023230585.1 bacterium | reverse complement strand
TTTTTTTTAAAAGAATATTTTAAAGATAAGATAGATTTATTTGGAAGAGGTATTAATGAAATAGAAGATAAATGGGACGCCATCGCTCCTTATAAATATCACGTGGTTTTGGAAAATTCTTGTTATGACGATTACTTTTCTGAGAAACTGTCAGATGCTTTTCTTGGGGAGGCGTATCCAATATATTCTGGGGCAAGCAATGTATATTCCTACTTTTCAAAAGATTCTTTGGTCTGTATAGATATAAAAAAACCGTCTGTGGCTGTTAAAATAATAGAAACTATTATGGCGAATGAATTTTACGAAAAATATAGGGCAAGCATAATTAAAAGTAAAATGAAGGTTTTGAATGAGTACAATTTGTTCCCAACTGTATTGGATAAGTTTATTAACATTGATAATAATATGAGTAGAGCAAAAATGGAAATAGTGCTAAAACCTGAGCAATATTATGGTTTTAAAGGGATAGAGACAAGAATTGGGGACTCTGTCAAGGTTATTAAAAAGTTTACTCGTGCTGATAAAAATGTATAATAGTTAAAAGTAATTTAACATAGGTTAAAAAAATTACTGCTTTTTTTCTAATACCTACATAAATACAATATTCGTTGATTATAAAAAATGGAAAAAGTAAAAAAGATATTAAAAAAGATAACTATCATAAAGAAAAAAATTAATTATTATAGAGATTTTTGCATTTTTAGAAAAAATAATGATACAAGATTTAGTGTTAAATTTAAAGATAGATACCCTTGTCTTAACGACTCTACTTCCAACACCTCATTTGATGAACATTACTTATACCATACTGCCTGGGCAGCAAGAATTCTTGCTCTGACCAGTCCTAAGGAGCATATTGATATAGGTTCTTGTTTAAGGTTTGTTTCTATAACGTCTGCTTTCATTCCATTTCGTTTTTATGACTTTCGTCCTGCAGATTTAAAGTTATCAAACCTACATTCTGAGCACGCCGATATTTCTTCATTGCCGTTTCCAGATAATTCTATTGAAAGTATCTCCTGTCTTCATGTCCTTGAACATATAGGGTTAGGGCGATATGGTGATACAATAGATTCCTCAGGAGATATCAAGGGGGCAAAAGAGATTGAACGGGTTATGGCAAAAAAAGGACAATTATTGTTTGTAGTACCTATTTCAGGTCGCCCAAGAATAGAATTTAACGCCATCGTGTCTATTCCTTGGAGATGGTCAAACAACTTTTTTCTGGCTTAAAATTGAAAGAAATTTCTTTAATACCAGACAATGCGGGAAGTATTGGGATGATCATTAATGCAGAACCTGTTCAGGCTTGTGAGCAAAATTACGGTTGTGGTTGCTTCCATTTTATAAAGGAGTGATGAGATATGTTTCTTAATAGAGTTGGAAAAGAGAACGAATCTAACAGAGAAGAATGGATAAAAAATATATTATCTCAAATCCCCTCAAAAAGTAGAATACTTGACGCTGGAGCTGGTGAATGTAAATATAAAAAGTTTTGTGCGCACCTAACTTATGTGTCTCAGGATTTTTGCCAATATAAAGGGAAGGGAAATCAGGAAGGACTACAAAAAGAAAAATGGGATACTTCAGAAATTGATATAATTTCTGATATAACATCTATTCCAGAAAAAGATGGTTCTTTTGATGCTATAATGTGCATAGAAGTTTTTGAGCATTTGCCTGACCCAATAAAAGCAATCAAAGAATTTTCACGACTACTTAAAAATAACGGTTATCTTATTATAACTGCACCTTTCTGTAGTTTAACTCATTTTGCACCTTACCATTTTTATTCTGGGTATAATAAATATTTTTTTGAGCACCATTTGCCAGAATCAAATTTTGAAATAATTGAAATTATTCCTAATGGAAACTATTTTTCATATATTGCGCAAGAAGTAAGACGGATTTCCTCAGTAACAAAAAACTATACTTCTCTTAGATATGTGCCTTTTATGGGGTTAGTTAATAATATACTGCTTTTATTTCTTTCCCTGATAGAAAAAAAAGATAAAAATTCTTCAAAACTTTTATGTTTTGGATATCACGTTTTAGCGCACAAAAAAGTGGCTATGTAATGATAATAGTGGAAATTTTCGGAGGGCTTGGAAATCAGATGTTTCAATATGCAACTGCAAAAGCCGTTGCGTGTAGAACTAACCTGCCTTTAAAACTTGAAATTTCTTATTTCAGCCAACAAAATATTCGTTCTTATGAATTGGACTCTTTTAATATAAGTGGAGTTTATGCAACAAAAAAGGAAGTTTCTTTATTAAAACCAAACAATTGGCAAATACTCACAAAATTGAATAGAAAAATTAAAGAAAGAAGAATCCCTTGGTACGAAAGGAAAATTATAGAAGAACCTTATTTTACATACAACCCTGATATTTTGAAGATTAAAAGAAGTTCTTTTCTTGTAGGGTATTGGCAATCAGAAAATTATTTCAAAGAGATATCTTCAATAATTAGAAAAGAATTTACGTTTAAATGTGAGCCAAATGAAAACAGTATTCAAATGATTAAAAAAATTAATGAAACAAACTCTGTTAGTTTGCACATAAGAAGGGGAGACTATGTGACTAATCCAAAACACGGTGTTTTAGGGTTAGATTATTATAAAAAAGCAATAGATTTTTTAAAGGCAAGAGTTTTAAATCCTCAAATTTTTGTTTTCTCTGACGATATTTTGTGGGCAGAAAACAATCTTAAAACATCTTTACCTTGTAATTTTATATCATTTAACAGTTCATTAAAAGGTTTTGAAGATTTAAGATTAATGAAAGAGTGTAAATATCATATAATGGCTAATAGTTCTTTTAGTTGGTGGGGGGCTTGGCTATGTGAATATCCTCAAAAAATTGTTATAGCCCCCAAAAAGTGGTTTAATATGCTTAATATAGATACTCGAGATTTAATACCTAAAGAGTGGGTTAGGCTTTAGGTGTAATGTTTTTTTACTGTTTACGACATATTTTAAACGTCTTTAAAAGAATTTAATGCTTATCGTGTTTATTTTTTAAAATTGTACAACAACTTTTATTGACTTAAAATTGATAGAGTTTTCTTTAACACCAGAAATACTGGAAACGCAGTATGATACTCAACATAGCGCCTACTTAGGTTTGTGAATAAAAATATGATTGTGATTGTTTCATTTAGGGCATAGTAAGAAGACAAACTCATTTTACCCTTTCATACCTTTTAAAACAGCAAATACTTCATCCCACATATTTTCAGTCAACTTTTTTTGAATTAATGAACCTTCTATTAGCAATTTTTGCAAGTTTTTAAGTTTAAAGGTATCTTTAAAATAACCAACAAGATTTTTAATCTCTTTGTCAGTATATGATAATGGTAAAAGTCCTTCATTAAAATTGTAATCATTAAAAACTTCCTTGTATTTATGGCTCCATCCAGTTCCAAAAGTAGGAACTCCTTGAGAAAGCCCATTTATGATACCGTGGTATCTGCTACTAATAAGAACTTTTGAGTTACCTATTAAACCTTTTGCAACCAAAGGATTCTCTTCAATTATTATATCTATTTTAGAAAAACCAGAAGTGATTTTTTCTGCCAGCTGTACATCTTTTCCACTACCGTGAATTAATATAAAAGGTTTTTCATTCTGAAGTAGACATTCTTTTAATATTTTTTTAAGAAAAGGTAAATACAATTCTCCTGTTTTGGTATCAGTTTTTGCAACCATCTGATTATTTGGAATTATACATATACCGTCTTTTTTTGAAGCATATTTTGAATCAAAAATACCATCAGTTAGGTTAGTAAAATCAGATGCTTTTCTTATATTGTTTTTTTGCTCGACAAGTTCTGTGAGATAGTTGTACGACTCTTTATCTCTTGCATAAATAAGTTTTGCTCTTGTGGCAATAAAAGAGAAAGCTTTTTTAATATCAAGAGAAGTAAACGGTCCAAATGCTTGAGGCAACATTATTAACCCTATATGTGTGTTTTTCGCAAGAAAAGAAGCCATTTTTTTTGTATAAGAAGTTCCCAATTTATCGGTATAAGCAAACCCAGAAGCATCAAGTATTATATCAACCTGTTTATTGGTTATAATGTTTTTTCGTTGGAAAAAATTTTGATTATATATAGGTCGGATATTTAAATCATTAAGTTTATTTGGTGTTTCCGTTTTTGTTGGTTTCATAACAAAAATAACATTTGAAAGGTTTTCGTCTACCTTCTTTAAAATTGAATGTAGCATCAATTCTGCCCCTTTATTTACAAACCCAACCCCGTGAACCATTATAACCATTCTACTCCTTTGGTTTAAGTAAGTTTTTTAAAATCCTGAATTTTTCTTTTTTATGTATCTTCTTATCAATCTCATTAAAAGCAAGTTCAAGAGAAGATAGTTGGTTTATATAAAAAGAAAACTTTAATTTTTCTAAATAAGAAGAGTTCTCACTTGAATTGTTTTCAAACCTAAAAAGATTACTATAATTGGGAACCTCGCCTTTGAGAGTTAACCAAGCATTCAAATATTCATTCAATTCTTTCTTCTTTAATTGAATCTGTTGTCCTTCGATTATTCTGTTGTAAGCAATTTCTTGTAAGTTCAAGTACTTTTTTTTTATTCCGTTTTCAATAACTTCATTTCCTATCTGGTTTCTTGCTACACAAACAGAACTGCCGTTTTTATAATCAAAACCTTTTATCCCCCAAGGGTCACCAACGGTAATGTCAGAAAATATATTCATTTTATCGAAACATATCCTACAACTTGGAGGAATAAAATAATCTTTTATAGAGATTCTATATCTTTTTTTTAAGATAACTGTTCTATTATTATCTGAAATTCTTATATTTCCCGGGTATCCACCTGCAGATTTATCTCTATAAATTATTTCCCATTTGCCTGAAAATCTTTCTCCACTTTTTCTTATAAGGTAATCCATAGATGAATATAGCATCACTCCACCGCATATAAGCCCAATTTTATATTTTATATTCTTTGAAACCTCAGGGAATATTTTTGAAATATTGTATAACCCGTGAAAGTGGCAAGGTAGCCCAACTATTGCTAAAGGATAATTTAAGTTTTTACACTCTTTAAAAAAAGTAAGAAGTGGAATAGGGCTATATTTTGATTTTTGTGCAGATATCAATTCCTCTTCTTTTGATGCTAATATGCAGGAAGGTCTTGGAGGCGAACCTTTATCCATTGAAACAAGAATAGCGCCTTTTATCATACCCTCGTTTAAGAGTGAAGAGATAATACCAGTAACAACCCCACCACTTTGAGAATTGTTATAAATAGTTTGGTTAGATGAAACACCAACAAAACTTTTTGTGGAGTTTCCTACAAAATTATCGTCATAACTTCTGTCAAATAACGCCTGAAAGTGTGCCCTTGGGCAAACATTCAGGCATAACCCACAATTTGAACATTTTTCATTATTAATTGAAGGAAGTATGTCCCCTAAAAGAGTCTCATTAAATGTAATAGCATTTTGTGGGCAGACAGCAAAACAGGCACCACAAGCAGTGCAAAACTCTTTTTTAACAATAGATTCAATGGTTTTAATAGTAATCCCTCTCTTTTTGACTTATTTCGTCTTTTGTAGTATTATAATTGTAGTATATTAGAGTGTCAATCTTTTAAAGGGATCTTATGAAAAAAATTATAGGGCTTGTGGGAACAGGATATTGGGGTAAGAATATTTTTAGAAATTTTTATGAAATGGGTAGTTTACACACTGTTTGTGATTCTAACCCTGCTGTTTTATCTGAATTTAAGCAAAACTTCCCTAACGCACACTATATTTCATCTTTATCTGAAATGTTGAGTAATCCTTCAATCAAAGGTATAGCTTTTGCTACCCCTGCTGTGACCCATTATGAGTTTACAAAGCAAGCGTTAAAAGCAGGTAAAGATGTTTTTGTAGAAAAGCCTCTCTCTTTAACTGTTGAGCAAGGTGCTGAACTGCTTGAAGTTGCGAAAGATAACAAAAGAATCCTTATGGTTGGACATATCCTACATTACCATCCTGCTGTAAAAAAACTTAAAGAACTTATTACCTCAAAAGTTATTGGGGAAATTTATTATATCTACTCTAACCGTCTAAATATAGGTAAATTAAGAACAGAAGAGAATGTTTTATGGAGTTTAGCACCACACGATATATCAGTTGTTCTTTCTCTTGCTGGAGAAGAACCGGTTACAATAGATTCTTTTGCTGGCGCTTATCTTCAAAAAGAGATATATGATATGGCTGTCATAACATTAAAATTTTCAACGGGTGTAAAGAGCCATATTTCAGTAAATTGGTTAAACCCGTTTAAGGAACAGAAACTTGTGGTTATAGGTTCTAAAGGGATGCTAGTTTTTGATGACACTTTACAAGAAAAACTGTTTTTATATCCACACCAAATTGAATGGATAGACGGGAAAATACCTGTTGCACAAAAATCTGAAAGTCAAGTTATACCTGTAGAGAAAGGTGAACCTCTAAGGTTAGAACTTGAGCATTTTGTGGAGTGTATTGAAACCCGTAAAACCCCCTTAACAGATGGTTTAGAGGGTTTACGTGTTTTGAAAGTCCTTGAAGAAGCAGAAAAATCTATTTTAAATAAAAGAAGTACTGTTTGATATATTGTTTGTACCCCTCCCTCTTTGGTTGGAAACTTCCGAGAGAATTGTCTGTCCTTGTAAAGACGGAATGGGGGCTTTAAACAGACTTCCCAAAATCAAATGATTTAAAAGCAAAAGACTCCCTCACTTTATATTCCTCTCCCCCAAAAGGAGAGGCAATTAGAGGGGGAAATTCTCTCCCGTCCCATTTTGTCACCTATGAAGTGGTAGAAAAAACGAGATTCCGGATCAAGTCCGGAATGATATGCAAGGTAATCTCTCGTATTTATCCTTGCCTTTCTCTTTCATCGTTAGTCTCTCTGACTCCATTTACTGCCTCCCTATTTTCTTGTTTAGGAAGATAGTTTTGTATAGATTTCTATTTGGCGCAAAGATTTCTTTTCGTATAGATTTATTATGGCATAATTCGTTCTCTTGACAGTTTGTGAAATTTATGGTAAAGTTTTTACTAAGTTTACTATCAAACTAAAACCAAATTAAAGAACTTGTTTTTAAAACATCAAACATATTATAATAATGAAAAAAGCGTCTAAATGCTTACTTCTTTTTGTTTTTTTAATGTTTTTGTCTGGGTGTGTCTGTTATGAGGAAGATTGGAGGTCAAGTCAACGGAGTCAAGAAAAACTTTCTCAGCAGATTACTGAAGCACCAATTTTAGGCGAATGTATTGAAGAAGACCAGGAACATCATAAAGCAGACCTTCATCCTCAAGATACGGTTTTTGATGAGAAAAAATTTGCGGCTGTCGAGGAAGAACTGATTCCGGTTGTTAAAAAAGAAAAACCTGTTGTTAAAATTGAAGAGGTAAAAGTAGAGCCCTCTGAACCTACCGTTATTGCGTCCCCAAAAGAAGAGAAAGAAGTTTTAGAAGTAATAGTTGAGGAAGAACCCCCTGTTGTAATTGCAAAGAAAGAAGAACCTGTTATTGTACCAAAACCAGTAGTTCCTACACCGGTTTTGGACCCTTATGCTACGGAAAAAGAATTTTTTGAAAGGTGGAGTGGGGAATGTCTTATTTATAATGTTAACTGGAACTTTATGAAGGTAGGAAAAGCTCTGGTTGCTTCAAAAAAAGCTAAAAATAACTATGGAGATATATACCATCTTGTAGCTGTTACTGTTCCAGAAGGTGTCCTTGCAAATATGAATATGGGTTATTACAGGATAGATGCTTATATAGATAGAGAAACATTACTACCTTGTTATTATTATCAATATACTAAAAATAGAGATAAAGAAGATATTTTAGATTTATATTTTAATAAGAACTCTGATACTTACAGATGGAGGTTAAGGAAATATAGAAAAGGTAAAATCTATTCTACAAAAACCCAAACTGTAAAGTTAACAAATCCTGCCTACGATGGAATATCAAGTTTTTATATGGTAAGAACCCTCGATTTTAATACAAAAAGAGTTTTTACGGTCCCTGTAGTGTTGAGAGAAATGTGGGACCTAATTATAAACAGAAAAAGTAGAGCCAAAAAAAATATTCCTAATTATGGTGTTAGAGATATTTTTATTGTAGAACCTCAGGCAAAATCTGATGCGGGTTTCTTTACTAAAGGTAAAATGGATATTTGGATTACTGCAGACAATAAAAGAGTACCTGTCTACCTAGAAAGTAAAGTGCCCTTAGGGACAGCTAAATTTAGTCTTGCAAGCGAATTTAATATTGGTTCTAATACAAATTTTGATGCTAAGACTATTTCTAAACTTTTAAGCCGAGTAAAGTAAATGAAAATCCTATCTTTGGAAACTACTTCTGAGATTGGTAGTTTAGCATTTCTTGAAGACAACGAAATTAAATATGAAGTCTATTTCAACGATTTTGACATTTCTGGTCAATTAACTCCAAACCTGCTTAACCTTCTTAAAAAATCACATATTGCTTTATCAGAAATAGATTATTTTGTTGTTTCAAACGGTCCAGGTTCTTGGACAGGCACAAGAGGTGGATTATCATTTACCTTGGGGCTTGCTAAAGGCGATAGAACCCGAATATATTCTATATCTTTACCTCAATCTATTTTTTTTGGTATAAAAGATTTGAACCTTCCTGCAATAAATTTGATTAATGCTTATAGTGGTAAACTTTATGTTTCTTATTTCACTTCACGGTTCTATTATAAAAGTAGTTATTTGCCTGAAAAAAAAACTATTGAAGAAATTTTAGAGACCGACTTGCTTAAAAATCTTTTAATAGTTGGACCTGGTGTATCTCTTTTAAATGAAAGAGTTAAAAATACTAAGAATTTTAAGGTAGCTAAAAATCACTTTTTTCCCAGAGCAGGAATAAATGGGTTGCTTGCCTATGAAAAAATCAAAAGGGGTATTCCCTCCTTAGATTTGAAACCCTATTATGGAAAATAAAAAAATAAAAATATCCTACATTATTTCAAGTTCAGAGATAGGAGGTACAGAAAAAATGCTCCTACTGATGCTTGAAAACCTCAATTTAAATCTATTTGAAAAACCGATAATTTTTGCCATAAAAGGAACTGGTAAATTTACTGACGAATTGGTAAAAAGAAATATAAAAACCTATATATTCAGTTTTAAAAAAAAACCATACACCTTTTTCCTCTTTCTTAAATATTTAAAAGATGAAAACCCAGATATTATACATTCCTTCCTTTTTGCAGGCAATTTGGTTGGAAGGGTTGCCGGGTTGCTTCTAAAAACCCCTTTAGTTATATCTTCACAAAGAAGTATTGATGTTTGGCGTAAATGGTACCATTGGCAGGTAGATAAATTTACTTCTATCTGGGCAGATTTGATTATATCTAACTCTTTTTCTGGTAGAGAAGTACTTATAAAAAAAGCCCATATACCTAAAGAAAAAATAATTGTTATCCCAAACGGTATTTCTAATGAAAAGGTTCAACCCACAATAAATAAAGAGTCTTTTGGCTTAAAAAAATCAGACTATCTTGTTGGAACTGTTGGTAATTTAAAAACAGCCAAAGGACATATTTATCTGATAAAGGGTGCAGAGAGAGTATTAAAGGAGTTCCCAAACACTTTTTTTCTTATTGCGGGCGAAGGACCTTTAAAAAATTCTCTTTTACAAGAAATTGGTAAGAGAGGGCTGATTAAAAATTTTATTTTTACTGGATTTCGTTCTGATGTGGAAGAACTTATCCAACTTTTTGATATTTTTGTTCTACCTTCTCTCTGGGAAGGGTTTCCAGTTAGTCTTCTTGAAGCAATGAAATACGGAAAATCAACAGTAGCTTTTGGGGTTGCTGATATACCTTACATTATAGAGAATAATATAAGCGGGTTTGTTGTTGAACCTAAAAGTTATGTTCAGCTTGCCGATAAAATAATAATGCTTATTAAAGACAAAAAAATACGACATCAAACAGGCATTTCTGCAAAGATACGGGTTGAAGAAAACTTTGGCTTAGAAAAAATGGTATCAGATTATACCTCTGTATATATAGAAACTTTAAAAAAACGGTTGCATTAATTCTTCTAAAAAGGTAAAATCTATATTTTATATTGTAAACTTGAGGGAGAAATGAAAAAAAAAGATAAAGAAGGGAAAACATCAGTTTGGGCAGATTGGCTTAAATCTTTAATTTGGGCGGTATCTATTGCTCTTATTATCAGGTTTATATTTATTGGTAACTTTAGAATTCCTTCTTCTTCAATGTATCCAACTTTAAAAATTGGCGACCGTCTATTATCAAACAATATAATTTATAAAATTAGGCCACCTAAAAGAGGTGAGGTTGTTATTTTTAAATATCCAGAAGACCCTAAACGTGATTTTGTAAAACGTCTTATAGGGCTTCCCGGTGAAAGGCTACAGATAAAAGAAGGGAGTATATATATAAACGACGAAAAAATAACTGATGGAACTATTGGGGAAATATACTATTATAGCTTAGGATATTTTGAAGAAAATGAAGAGATACAAATTCCTAAATCTAATTACTTTGTTCTTGGAGATAACAGTATAAATAGTAAAGATAGCCGCTATTTTGGGTTTGTTTCATCAGACAAAATGGTTGGCAAGGCATTGTTTATATATTGGCCTCCTTGGCGTATGGGTTTTATCAAGTAGTTAGGTTTAAAGTTGTTTTTTCTTGATTTCTTAGAGGTGGTAATAAGATGCGTAAAAAAGTAGAAAAAATAATAAATATTAGAGAGACAGATTTACACAACCTGCGAGAAAACTCAAAAAAATTGAAAAATGCAGAAAAATCTCTACTCTCTAGTCAGAAAGAGTTTTTAGAAGTTAAAGATAAATACTTAAGAACCGCCGCAGAATTTGAAAATTACAGAAAAAGAACAGAGAAAGAAAAAAGAGAAATATTTCAATTTGGGCTCGAAAATTTTATATGTCAATTAATTCCTTTTAACGATATATTTGAAAGTGTGTTAAAACAGATGGATAAAAATTCTTCTAATGATGTTATCCAACAAGGTGTCCAAATGCTCGGGACAGAATTTTTAAAACTTCTTGAATCTGTAGGCGTAAAAAAGATTACTTCACAAGGTGTTAAATTTGATCCAAATTTACATGAGGCATCAGAAATCGTTGAAACCAACGATGTTGAAGAAGACTATATTTTAGCAGAAGATAGGGTGGGGTACATTTTGAACGGTAAAATTATTAGACCAGCCCTTGTGAAAGTAGCAAAAAACAGGAAAGAACAATAGCGAGAATGATAATTTCAGCACCAGCAAAAATTAATCTTTTTTTAGAAGTTGGACCTCCACAACAGGGTTTTCATCCTCTTATCTCCTTTGTTGATATAATCAGTTTTCAAGATAAGATTGAGATTGAAAAAGTTAAAAAAAATAGTGTTACTTTTATATCTGATTGGGAGATACCGGAACAGAATAGTGTTTCTGAAAGTTTGAAACTTCTAAAAAACAAGTGTGCTCTACAGGGAGAATTTGATATTAAAGTTTTTAAGAATATTCCACCAGGTAGCGGTTTAGGTGGTGGAAGTTCTAATGCTGCTACAGTTATGAAAGTTCTTTTAAAAGATTGCAAAATAAAGCCTAACGAAAGAGAATTTCTTGATTTAGCAGCACTTATAGGAAAAGATGTACCTCTCTTTATTTCAGGTAAAAGAGCAATAATAGAAGGTTTTGGCGAACAGGTTAAAGATGTAAAAACAATAGAACCGCTGTTTTATAATCTCTTTATTCCAAACTTTCCTGTCTCTACAAAAAGTGTTTATATGAATATGGATAGAATGGGGGTTAAAGGAGATTTGACAAAAGCTTCTGAAAAAATTAAAATGATACTTAGTTTGGTTAACAACTCAAATATCTCGAATCTTGAGAAACTGCTTGAAAATAGGTTATCTGAAAGCTGTTACAACCTATATCCAAAAATAAAGGAGGTGAAGAATAGTTTGGAAAGAAGTACTGGTAAAAGAATATTTTTATCAGGTAGTGGCGGTACTCTCTTTGCTATATATAAAACTAAAAAGGAAGCTGAAGAGAAAGCCGAAGAAGTAACAGTTAAAGGATGGAAAAGCTTGGTAGCTTGCAGTGTAACAACTTCTTAGAAAGGAGGGATAATGGAGATTACTGAAACAAGAATTTCTCTTGTAGGTAGACCAAACAGCAGACTAAGAGCTTATGCATCTGTTACCTTTGATGATGTTTTTGTAGTCAGAGATATTAGAATAATAGAAGGTAAAAAAGGACTTTTTGTTGCTATGCCAAGCAAGAAAATGCAAAGAGATTGTCAAAAATGCGGTTTTAAAAATGCCGTAACAAACAAGTTTTGCGGTTCTTGCGGCATTGGTTTAAATCCTATAATAGAAAAAGATGTTGTGCCTTCACAACATCATAGGGATTTAGCTCATCCAATAAAAACAGAGTTTCGTGAGTATCTGCAGAGCAAAGTTCTTGAAGAGTACGATTTTGAATCAAAAAAATAAAGAAATTTTATAAATTTATGATTTTTGTTCTATTTTAAAAAGATTCTTATTCTTGCCCGGTAGTGTAATGGTAACACACCGGTCTTTGGATCCGATATTCGAGGTTCAAATCCTCGCCGGGCAGCATCCTTTTGTCAAATAACATTTCATTAACCACAAAACAATCAGGACCATTATGCAAAAAAAACTTGCTATTATAATATTAGCAGCAGGTAGAGGAAAACGACTTGGCGGAAAAACTCAAAAAGTTGCTAGGAAACTCTTAAATAAACCATTACTTCTCTATATCATCGATACTATAGATAAACTTTCACCCGAAAAAATTGTAATAATTGTTGGGTATAAAAAAGAGGAAATTTTTGAGATTCTTAAAGAAAAAAATGTTGAATATGCAGAACAACTAAATCCATTAGGAACAGGGCACGCTGTATTGCAAGCAGACAAAAATTTAAACGGGTTTGATGGTGACGTTTTAATACTCTGTGGAGATGTTCCTCTAATAAGTAAAGAAACCCTCTCTTCTCTAATTGATAAACATAGGCAAGACCAGAATGTTGGGACGATTCTTAGCGTATCTATGTATGACCCTTTTGGGTACGGAAGAATAAAAAGAGATTCTAAAGGTTCGGTACATTCTATTGTAGAAGAGATAAACGCATCCGATATAGAAAAAGAAATTAAAGAAATTAATTCAGGCATATATATTTTTAACTCTTTTGAACTCTTTAACGCTCTAAAGAAGGTAAAAAAAGATAAAGTAAAGGGAGAGTATTACTTAACTGATGTTATTAAAATATTGTACGATGAGGGTAAAAAAATTGACACCTACACAACAGACAAGTTAGAAGAATGTCTCGGTATCAACACAGATGATGATTTTAAAAGAGTTGAACTAATTTTAAAGGGGAATAACAATGAATAATTGCTTGTTGTTTTCAGGAAGTTCGAATTTAAACCTTGCTAAAAAGATTGCAAAATGCCTCAACAAAGATTTAGGTAATGTTGAGATTTATAAATTTAAAGACGGTGAAATAGGAATAAAGATAGAAGAGAACGTAAGAGGTAAAGATGTTTTTATAATACAACCGACATGCCCTCCTGTGAACGAAAACCTTATGGAGTTGCTTATAACTTTAGACGCTATAAGGAGAGCCTCCCCAAGAAGATTAACAGCAGTTCTTCCATATTATGGCTACGCTCGCCAAGATCGTAAAGATAAACCGAGAGTTCCTATAACAGCTAAACTTGTTGCCAACCTGCTTGTTTCAGCAGGTGTTGACAGAGTGTTAACAATGGATCTTCACGCTCCACAAGTACAAGGTTTTTTTGATATACCTGTTGACCATCTTTTTGCTGCTCCGGTAATTGTAAAATATCTTTTAGAGAAGAAACTTAAAAAAGTGGTAGTTGTTGCACCTGATGTTGGAGGTGTTAAGACAGCAAGAGCGTTTGCAAAAAGGCTAAACGGTTCTCTTGCTATTGTAGATAAAAGACGACTGTCTCCAGATCAAGTAGAAACAGTTCATTTAATTGGAGACGTAAAAGGGTGCGAAGCGGTTATTGTTGACGATTTAATTTCAACCGGAAGCACAATTATTGAAGCAGCTCATATTCTGTTCCAGCACAAAGTTTCAAAAGTTTATGCCACCTGTACTCATCCTGTATTTTCGGCTGAAGCGGTTGCTAATTTACTTCAATCTCCAATTAAAGAGATTATTATAACAGATACTATTCCAACCTCTAATCTGCCTGATAAGTTTACTACGTTAACAGTTTCAGAACTACTTGCTGAAGCTATAAAAAGAACTCACCTTGAAACTTCTGTCAGTTCGTTATTTATTTAGTAGAAAAATATATAAAAATGGGATTAACCCATTGTACCTTTTTTTCTATGATTAGCTCTTTTGGAGCGCCATCTTAGTTTGCGTTTCTTTCTTCTCATTTGAATTTAATTGGCTATTTTTGAATAACCGTATATTTCACCTCCTTAACCAAAAATTTCTGTTAAGTTATAAACAGAAACTTAAATTATCAACATATATTTAAAGGTTTTTTTTTATTTTTGTCAAATATTTTTATTAAAATGTATAATAGTAGAAATAAAAACAGAGAATAAAAACATCTGGAGCGAAAATGAAATATCTAATTACAGGTGGATGTGGTTTTATTGGTTCTCATCTTGCCGAAAGATTATTGAAAGAAGGTAACGAGGTTTTTGTAATAGACGATTTATCGACAGGAAACCTTAACAATGTAGAACATTTAATAAAAAAGAAAGGTTTTCATCTTACAATTGATACAATTTTAAATGAAGCAATCCTTAATGAAATGATAAGGGAAGTAGATTTTGTTTTTCATCTTGCAGCTGTTGTGGGGGTTAAACGAGTAATGGAAAACCCAGTTGATTCAGTTATTATAAATGTTGAAGGTACTTACAATGTATTAAAATCATCTGCTTCCTTTATGAAAAGAACTTTAGTTGCATCAACTTCAGAAATTTATGGCAAGAACGACAGAGTTCCTTTTACAGAAGATGCTGATATAATAATTGGGAACACAAAAAAGAAAAGATGGAGTTACGCCTGCGCAAAAGCTATTGATGAATTTCTTGCTTTTGCTTTTTTTGAGGAGAAGAACCTTCCTATATCTATTGTGAGGCTTTTTAATACAGTTGGACCTCGTCAGAGCGAAAGGTATGGTATGGTTATTCCGCGTTTTATATCTCAAGCGTTAGCCAACAACCCGCTTACTGTTTTTGGTTCTGGAGAACAGACAAGATGTTTTATGCACGTCTTAGATGTTATAAACGCTCTGCTTCAACTTGTAAAAAAAGAAGAGATATATGGAGATGTGTTTAATATTGGTAGTTCTGAAGAGATAACTGTTAAAGAGCTTGCAGAAACAATAATTAGAATAACAGGTAGCAAATCTGAAATTTTGTTTATTGACCCCAAAGATATCTATAAGAAAGGGTTTGAAGATATGAAGAGAAGGGTGCCTGACACAACAAAAATTAGAAACCTGATTGACTATAAGATTGAGTATAATATTGAAGATATTATTAAAGATTGCTTAAAAGAGAAACATAAATAAAAGAGGAGATTACACGCTTTTTGCCTCTACCCCCATTCCGTTTTTGCGAGTGTTTCTTAACGTGGCAATCTCGCCGAAGGCGGAAAGGAATGGGGGTAAAAAAGCAAAGGCAAGGATAAAAACATAAAAGAAAAAGAACCCCTCACCTTGCATCCTCTCTCCCTCGGGGGTTTGCAGAAAGGTTAATGTGTGGCTATGTCACCTTCTCCCTATCTGCTTGTCATTCCGGACTTGATCCGGAATCTCGTTTTTACTACCTATGTTACGTGGATTAAGTGAAAGATTCTGAAACAAGTTCAGGATGTTAAAATGAAAAAGGGGAAAATAAAACAAATTATGGAAAAAATAAACCTAAAAAAAATACTGAACAATAGAACAAACCTTATGTTACTTGGCATACTTGCAGTTGGCTTATTGATAAGAATTATCTTTCTTTATTATTTTAAAGATACAGTCTATTTCAATCCTCTCTTAATGGATAAACACGACCAGAAAACATTTATGCTTTGGGCACAGCAAATAATTAAACACCCCGTGTACGTAGACGGTAATATTTTTTATATGACCCCTTTATATCCATATTTTCTTGCTCTTTTATACAAGGCCTTCTTCTCAAACTTAAATTTGGTAATATTTTTTCAATTATTAATGAACACTTTTTTATCTTTCTTACTATTTTATATTGGTAAAAAAATCTATAATGAGAAGGTAGGTCTTATTGCTGCATTTCTTAGTGTTTTTTACAGAACTTCAATAGTTTATGCTTCTTCTGTTTTAAGCGATTCTCTGATATACTTCCTTTTTATACTTTTTATTGTTCTTATATTCTATGCCTTAGAAAAACCAAATATATCAAGATGGGTTTGGTCTGGAATTGTTCTTGGGCTTGCTGCTCTTTCAAAACCTACAATTGCTATATATCTCCCCTTTTTGTTATTAGGGCTATACCTATATCCTCAAAAAAAATTACTTCCTACAAAAGGTTCTGTCAAATTTCAACCTATATTTGTAATGTTAATACTTCTTGTTGTTTCAGGAATAACCATATTGCCTATTACTCTTAGAAACTATTTTGTTGGAGGGGAGATTGTGCCAATATGCACAAACGGTCTTGTTAACTGGCAGATAGGTAACAGTGCAGATTCTATCGGGTTATTCTACTATCCCAAAGGAGAACTTTTAAGTCCTTTATCATTTGCCTTCTGGAAACTCTTTTTTATGAAACTTGGGCTTTTCTTTACAAGTTATGAATGGCCACAGAACCTTGATATGTATCTTTTGGATAAAGTAATTCCCTTTATAAGGGTTGCGTTTGTTAAATTTGGATTTGTTTTCCCTTTAGGAATGGGAGGGCTGATAGTTCTTTCTATTAAAAATTTTAAACGGAATTTTATATTTGCTTCATACTCTATAATAAATGTTGTGTGGGTGACTCTATTTTTTATTGTTGATAGGTTCCGTTTACCAGCAGTTGGATGTTTTACTGTTTTATCTGCCTACTTTATTGTATGGAGTATTGAGAAGTTCAAAGCAAAAAAAGTTCTTATACCGATATTAGTGTGGTTAGGGGTTGGTGGATTTTCATCCTTATTTAATATTATCCCAGGTCCTTTAATACCTAAGGTGTCATTTGAAACCTTTGCAGGGTTAAGTGTTAAAAATATTGAGTATGCACTTTTAAAAAGAGATTTAGACGATGGGTACAGAAAAGCAAAGGCATATTACGATTTTATGCCGGGAGATTTTAGGTCAAACTTTATGCTTGCTTGTATCCTTGCAGATATGGGTAAAAAAGAAGCCGCTACATATTATCTTGAAGAAACTATAAGGATAAACCCTGGTTTTGAGCCAGCTTACAAATTTTTAAGTGACCTTCAATTTTCAAAGAGAAATTTTAATTAAGAAGATTAGTTATTGGTGGACAATTTTGTAGATAATTAAAACTATGGAAAAAAATATAGAAAAAATAAGGGATAGATTTATAGAAATGCTTGGCAATATTGGTGAAAGCCTTGGCTTAAACCGTACCGTATGTCAGATATACGCTCTTTTATACATAAGTCCAGACCCTCTTTCACCGGCCGAGATAGGAAGATTGCTTGGTGCAAGTAGAGGAAACATAAGTATAAATATGAAGAAACTTGAAGAGTGGAACGCTGTAAAAAAGGTCTGGAAAAAAGGATATGTAAGAAGTTTTTATAAAGCTAACCAAGATATAGAGTCAATAGTGGTAGAAAAACTTAAAACTGGTTTAGAAAAACGAACGGTAACAATGAGAGAATCTCTTGCAGAATTAAAGGATTCAATTAAACCATCTTCAAAAGTAGAAGAAAAAAAGATTAATAAGCAGAGGAAACATATCTTAGATTCTATCTCCAAAGTAGAGGACTTCTTAAAGTATTCAGACCTTTTTATTGAAAATATAGATCTGTTAAAATCTTTCTTTAAAAAATAAAAGGGATAAAAGATGAGACTACCCCTATATGTAATTCCGGGCTTGGTCCAAATCTCGTTTTATTCTCCCTCATCTCTTGACAAAATAGTTTAATTTGTTTAAAATATATTAAACAATATTAATAAACTTTGGAGAAAAATGAGACAAAAAGCGTTAATTACTGGCATAACAGGTCAAGACGGCAGTTACCTTGCAGAATTTCTACTAAAAAAAGGATACGAAGTCCACGGTATTATTCGTAGAGCAAGCACTTTTAACACTGTTAGAATTGACCATATATTTTCTGATTTTCATTCTCCAGACACTCGCCTTTTTCTTCATTACGGAGATATGAGCGATAGTGCTCAACTGGATAACCTTATTTATAATATTAAACCTTCAGAAATATACCACCTTGGAGCTCAGAGTCATGTAAGAGTTAGTTTTGATATGCCTGAATATACCGGTAATATTACTGGGCTTGGGACAACCCGTCTTTTGGAAGCAGTAAGACGAAGCGGTATAAAAACAAAATTTTACCAAGCAAGTAGTAGCGAGATGTTTGGAGATTCGCCGCCACCTCAAAACGAAAACACCCCTTTTAAACCTTGTAGTCCTTACGCAATAGCAAAGGTTTATTCCTACTGGATAGCAGAAAATTACCGAGATTCATACAACCTTTTTATATGTAATGGTATCTTATTTAACCACGAATCTCCAAGGAGAGGAGAAACTTTTGTAAGCCGTAAAATCACTCGAGCTATTGCACGAATTCTTAAAGGAGAACAGGATTTCCTATATTTAGGTAATCTTAAAGCAAAAAGAGATTGGGGGTTTGCTCCTGAATATGCTGAAGCTATGTGGGCTATTCTTCAACAAGAAAAACCTAATAACTTTGTTATAGGTACAGGTGAATCTCATTCTGTTGAGGAGTTTGTAGAAAAATCTTTCTCTTACGCAAACCTTGATTGGAAAAAATATGTAAAGATAGACCCAACCTATTTTCGTCCTAAAGAGGTCAATGATCTTATCGCTGATATAGAGAAAGCAAAAAAGGAGTTAAAGTGGAAACCTCGTATTAGGTTTGAAGAACTTATAAAAATAATGGTTGATTATGATATGGTGGAAGTAGGGTTAAAACCGGTAGGTGAAGGTATTAAAATAGTTGAAAAAGAAAATTTTAACTGGACAAAGGTCTCATAGTTTTTTCCCGTTCTCCCTCTACCCTATAGGCTCTTGGGATAGTGAGTCTTCAGGGGTTTACAGAGAAGTTAATGGGATGAGGTTTATCCGCCGAAGCTTGTATTTTAGCGTAGGAGGGGTTTCGTAACGTTGCAATTCCCTCGGGGGTACTCGGGATAAGACTCGCCGAAGTCAAAAAAGGAATGGTAGAAACAAGATGGAAAAAAAAGATAAAATCTATATAGCGGGTCATAGAGGACTTGTTGGAAGCAGTATATTAAGATACTTGAAATCTAACGGTTATAATAATCTGGTATTTAAGACAAGTAAACAGATGGATTTAAGAAAACAGGTTTTAGTTGATAACTTTTTTAAGAAAGAAAGACCTGATTATGTTTTCTTATCTGCAGCAAAAGTTGGTGGAATACTTGCAAATTCAAACTACCCTGCTGACTTTATATATGATAACTTATCAATACAAACAAATATTATCAATTCTTCATATAAACACGGGGTTAAAAAACTGCTTTTTCTTGGAAGTTCTTGTATTTATCCAAAATTTGCTAAACAACCTATTAAAGAAGAGTACCTTTTGACAGATACCCTTGAACCTACCAATGAACCATATGCTATATCAAAGATTGCAGGTATTAAAATGTGCCAAGCATATAACAGGCAATTTAACACCAACTTTATAAGCGTAATGCCTACTAATCTTTATGGTCCTTATGACAATTTTAATTTGCAGGATTCTCACGTTATACCTGCTTTAATTATGAAGTTTTGTAAAGCTCAAAAAGATAATCTACCTTTTGTTGAAATATGGGGTACTGGGAAAGCAAGGAGAGAGTTTTTATATATCGACGACCTTGCCGAGTGTTTGGTCTTCTTGATGGATGTATATAATTCAAATGAAATTATAAATGTAGGGGTAGGGGTTGATCTTACAATTAAGGAACTTGTGCAAAAAATAAGGAAGATAACAGAGTATAAAGGTGAAATAAAATTTGATACTAGCAAACCAGACGGAACTCCACGTAAATTGCTTGACGTTACAAAAGTTCTTAACTTAGGGTGGAACCCGTCTATCTCTTTAGACGAAGGACTTGAAAAAACAATTGATTGGTACCGAAAAAATATGGAGGACAAATGAAATCTAAAGTAGTGATTCTATGTGGCGGTAGAGGCACACGAATGGAGGCAGAAACAGAGTTTCGCCCTAAACCTCTTGTTGAGGTTGGTGGGATGCCTGTCCTTTGGCATATAATGAAGATATATGCCCACTATGGTTTTGATGATTTTATACTCTGTCTTGGATATAAAGGTAAGATGATAAAAGAATATTTTCTTAATTATGAGATAATGAACTCAGATTTTACATTAAAATTGGGAAGTAATAATATAAAAACCTATACCAAATCTTATGAAAAAAATTGGAAAATTACCTTTGCTGATACAGGTGAAAAAGCCCAGACAGGTGCAAGGGTTAAGAGGATTGAGAAGTATGTTGAGAATGACGATATTTTTATGCTTACTTATGGTGACGGCGTAGCTGATATAAATATAAAAGATTTGTTGGAATACCATAAATCTCATAAAAAAATTGGGACAATTACCGGAGTGCATCCTTCCTCAAGATTTGGTGAACTGCTAATAAAAGATGACCAAGTAGTTAAATTTGGAGAAAAACCTCAAGTTAAAAAAAGTTTTATTAATGGAGGTTTTTTTGTTTTCAATAAAGAATTTTTTGAATATTTATGGGATGATGACAGGTGTTATCTTGAGAAAGAGCCACTTGAAAATCTTGTGAAAGATAATCAGTTGAATGTTTGTTTACATAATGGTTTCTGGCAATGTATGGATACACAAAGGGAGTTGGATGTTTTGAGGAATTTGTGGGCATCAGAAGAACCACCTTGGAAAGTATGGTAACAATTTTGCTCACTCCGTCTTTGCGAAGGAACGTTTTTTGTGACTGCGACAATCTCGTTTTTGCACCGCTCCATAAATGACAATGTGTGCAGGAAGAAAGGATTAAGGGGAGAGGTTTTTTTACAGGAGATACTAATGCCAAAGGTTTTTTGGAAAGATAAAAAGGTCTTAATAACTGGATACGAAGGGTTTGTGGGTTCTCACTTAACCAAAAAACTTCTTTCTTTGGGAGCGGATGTTTTTGGTATAGATATTATAACAGAACGTAAAGAAACTATTTTAACCCAAAAAGATCTTGCCCAGATAACTATTATAAAAGCAAGTGTAAGCGAATATAAAATTGTTGAAAATATTATAAAAGAAAACAAGATACAGGTTGTATTTCATCTTGCTGCTGAAGCTATCGTTGGCGAATGTTTAAAAAAACCTCTTAACGCTTTTTCATCTAATATAAAGGGAACCTGGAATATTCTTGAGGTTTGTAGACAATCTGATACAGTTAATTGTGTCATAACTGCTTCAAGCGACAAAGCATACGGAGAACAACAACTCCCATATAAAGAAGATTCACCTTTAAAAGGTCAACACCCTTACGATGTTTCAAAAAGTTGTGCTGACCTGCTTTCTCAATCATATTTTCAAACCTATGATTTACCTGTTGCTATTACCCGTTGTGGAAACATATATGGTCCCGGGGACTATAATTTCTCTCGTATTGTACCTGATGCTGTTAGGTGTGCTATATTGAGTAGAGAGTTTTTAATTAGGAGTAACGGACTTTTTACTCGTGACTACATATTTATTGATGATATAGTTGAAGGATATATTATGCTTGCAGAAAACTTGAACAGAGAGAATCTTGCAGGGGAAGCATTCAATTTTAGTAACGAAAAACCTATATCTGTGGTTGAACTTGTGGAAGAAATATATAGGATAGCAAAACAAGAGCCCAATTATAAAATTCTTAATGAAGTAAAATGCGAAATAAAAGACCAATATTTATCTTCCTCTAAAGCGAAAGGAATTTTAAAATGGCAACCTAAATACACTCTTCAAGACGGATTAAAAAAAACTATTTTGTGGTATTTTAAAAATGTTAACAAATAAAAGAGTGTTAATTACTGGCGCAACAGGATTTGTTGGGGCAAACCTTGTAAAAAGTTGCCTGAAAAAAGGGGCAGATATTTATCTTTTAACCCGTGCAACTTCAAACAAGTGGAGAATAAACGATATTCTTAAAGATGTGTCAGAATTTTCTGCCGATTTGACAGATAACCAAGCAGTTGAAAAATTAGTTTTAACGATACGCCCCGAAATAATATTCCACACAGCTGTTTATGGCGGGTTTCCTTATCAGAGAGATTTAAAAAAAACCATAGATACCAATCTTCTTGGAACAATTAATCTTATAGAAGCTTGTGAAAAGGTTGGGTTTAAACTTTTTATCAATACAGGTTCTTCATCTGAATATGGAGTTAAAGAAGAACCTATTAAAGAAGATTCTCCCTTAACTCCTTTTTCTTCTTATGGTATTTCAAAAGCTTTCGCAACCCAGTTTTGTCAAATGAAATTTAGGACTGGATTACCTGTGATAACATTACGATTATTTTCTCCTTATGGTTATTATGAAGGAGCAACAAGATTGATTCCATCAGTAATTTTATCTTCCTTGAAAGATATTGCACCCGAAGTTTCTTCACCAACTTCTGTCAGAGATTTTGTTTTTATTGAAGATGTAGTCAACGCATATCTAAAAGCAGTAGATATGAAAGATAGGTTGAATACGGATGTTTTTAATATTGGTTCAGGGTTGCAGCATTCTGTTGGTGAAGTTGTAGAAAAAATTCTATTTTTAACAGGTAAGAAAATAAAACCAAAATGGGGTTCTGTTTCAAATCCAAGAATTGAACCAAAAATCTGGCAAGCAGATATTTCAAAAACAGAACAAATTTTAAACTGGCAGCCTAAACACAGTCTTGATAATGGGTTAAATAAAACATTAATATGGTTTAAAGAAAATAGTTTAATGTATGAAGGTGAGGTGTCCAATGGAGATATACTATGAAACTATCAAAGTATGTAATTGACCTACTGTGGGAAACGAAATAAATGACTAAAGAAGATTATAAGAAATTAGCATTAGAAATAAGAAAAAAAATACTTTCTATGCACGCTAAATCAAAAAGTTCTCATATCGGCTCGGCATTCTCTTGTGTCGAGATATTGGTTACTCTATACTTCAAAATTTTAAAAATCAATCCTAAGAATCTAGAGGATAACAACAGAGATAGATTTATTTTAAGCAAAGGGCATGCTTGCAGTGCATTATACGCTACTTTGGCAAAAAGGAATTTTTTCTCAGAGAAAATTCTTGATACTTATGCAATTAATGGGGGGCAATTGTTTGGACATATCACAAAAGGGATTGTACCCGGTATTGAAACTTCTGCTGGTTCCTTGGGGCACGGTCTTCCAATTGGAATAGGAATAGCAATTTCTATGAGGTATGACAAAACAAAATCACGCGTGTTTATACTGATGTCTGACGGAGAGTGCAATGAAGGTTCTATTTGGGAAGGGGCACTTTTTGCCGCACACCATAAATTGGAAAACTTGGTAGCTATTATTGATTATAATAAACTACAGGCGTTTGGTACAACTGATGAAGTTATAGGTTTGGAGCCGTTTGTAGAAAAGTGGGAATCTTTTGGCTGGGCAGTTAAAGAAGTAGATGGACATAATTTTAAGCAGTTGATAGAGACATTAGATAAGGTTCCTTTTGAAAAAGATAAGCCAAGTATGGTTATTGCTCATACAGTAAAAGGGAAGGGTGTCTCTTTTATGGAAAATAAACTTGAATGGCATTATAAATCACCTAATCAGGAAGAGGTAATAGCGGCTTTACAGGAGTTGGAATTACAATGAGACAAACATTTATTAATACTCTTATGGAACTGTCAAGAGAAAACAAGGAAATTTTCTTGCTTACGGGAGATTTGGGTTTTTCTGTGTTTGAAAAATTTAAGGAACAATTTCCAAGAAGATTTTTTGATGTAGGTGTTGCAGAGCAAAATATGATAGGTATTGCTTCTGGGCTTGCTTTATCAGGAAAAATTGCTTTTGCTTATTCTATAATTCCATTTTTAACTATGAGATGTTTTGAACAGATACGTAACGATATATGTTATCAAAGTACTAATGTAAAATTAGTAGGTGTTGGAGCTGGCTTTGCTTATGGGTCTGCAGGTTTTACCCATTATGCCATTGAAGATATTGGAATAATGAGAATGCTTCCAAATATGGTTGTTGTTTCTCCTGCTGATACATTAGAAATGGAATTAACTGTAAGACGTTCAATTGAACATAATGGTCCAGTATATATAAGAATAGGAAGAGCCAGAGAAACAATCTATTCAACTAAACAGAACTTTAAATTAGGTATAGGAATAACAGTAAAAGAAGGCAAAGATATTACTATTTTTTCTACAGGCGATATACTTGAGAATGTGATAAAGGTTGCAGAAAAATTAACAGAATGCAATATAAGTTCAAGAGTAATAAGTATGCACACTGTTAAGCCAATTGACAAGGAAATCATTTTAAAAGCAACGAAAGAAACAAGAGCAATATTTACCGTTGAAGAACATAGTGTAAATGGCGGATTGGGGAGTGCAGTTGCTGAAATTTTATCAGATTATTCTTGTAGAAATGTTCTTTTTAAAAGAATTGGTATTTCTGAAATATTTGTGAAAGAAGTGGGTGACTATAAATACTTGAGAGAAAAACATAATCTATCCGCTAACGCAATATTCAAAACAATTATTGGACTATTATGAAGATAAAAAAAGAAATTCTCGAAAAGGTTAAAGAACTTTATGAACTTAAAGAACAAGATGAATTTATTCCCGGGAAAAGTTATGTTAATTATGGAGGTAGGGTTTATGACGAAAAAGAGTTAATCAACCTTGTTGACGCTTCTCTTGATTTTTGGCTTACTGCTGGAAAATATGCAAAAGAGTTTGAAAAAAGGTTATCAAGTTTTCTTGGTTTGAGGTACTCAATCCTTGTTAATTCTGGTTCATCTGCTAACCTATTGGCTGTTTCTGCTCTTACATCTCCTTTATTAAAAGAAAAGAGACTTCTACCGGGAGATGAGGTTATTACTACCTCTTGCGGGTTTCCTACTACACTAAATCCTATAATACAGAACAACCTCACACCTGTCTTTCTTGATGTAAAGATTGGCTCTTACAATATTGATACCACACTTATTGAAGAAGCAATTACAGAAAAGACAAAAGCGATTTTTATTCCACATACACTTGGAAATCCAGCAGATCTAAATAAAATAACAGAAATATCAAAAAAATATAACTTATGGTTTATTGAAGATAATTGTGATAGTTTGGGCTCAAAATATAATAATAAGTATACTGGAACCTTTGGTGATGTTTCAACTTGTAGTTTTTACCCACCACATATTATAACAACAGGAGAGGGCGGAGCGGTTATGACCAACTCCCCACTACTTAAAAAAATTATCCTTTCTTTTAGAGATTGGGGGCGGGACTGTTGGTGTGAACCGGGTTTTGATAATACTTGTGGCAATAGGTTTTCCACCCAACACGGAAATATGCCTTTTGGGTATGACCATAAATATATATTTTCTCATATTGGATATAACCTTAAAATGACAGATCTACAGGCATCAATTGGGGTGGCTCAGATGGATAAACTTCCGATGTTTATTAAAGCTCGCCAAAAGAATTTTGAGTATCTTTATGCCAACTTAAAAGAGTATGAAGAGTTTTTTACGTTACCTAAATGGGAGAAAGAAGCGATACCTAACTGGTTTGGATTTCCATTACTGGTAAATAAGGATGTACCTTTTCAACGGGCAGATATTGTTAAACACCTTGAAGAAAAGAAGGTTGCAACAAGAATGCTTTTTGGAGGTAACCTTATAAAACAGCCTGCCTATAAAAATATAAAGTGTAGAACATCTGGAAACTTAAATAATACTGACCTAATAATGAACAACCTTTTTTGGGTAGGGGTATACCCAGGGCTAACTGAAGAAAAATTAAGTTATATGGTAAAAACGTTTAAGAACTTCTTAAAAGGAGTTAAATGAAAATTCTACCAGTTTTTCTCCATTTCGATTATGGCATTAAATCCAGAGGTGAAACAATAGAATATAAGGGTGGTGGCTGGTATTCCTCACTAAAACAACTTGGGTATGATGTTTATCCTTTCTGGTGGGACGATTATAAAGAAAATAAAGAAGAACTCCAGAAACTTTTAATTGAATATTCACAAAAGGTACAACCAGACATAATTCTTTTTATACTAATGAGAGATGAATTCTCTTATGAAACACTTGATATTCTTAAAGAAAAATATACAACTATAAATTGGTTCTGGGACGACCATTGGAGGTTTGAAAATTTTACAAAACATTATGCTCCCCATTTCACTTATAGTGTTACAACTGATAAATATTCTTTACCTAAATATAAAAGTATAGGTTATAAAAACGTTATTTTAAGTAGAGGTGCTTCAAGTGGTTATATTGCTACTTTAGATTTTGATAGGGTTAAATATCAATATGATATATCTTTTGTTGGCGGGTACAGTGCTTTTAGAGGGTGGTTGGTAAAGCAATTAAAGAAGCAAAAAATTCATATAGAATGTTTTGGAGTTGGTTGGAAGAATGGAATTGTTCAATGGGAAAAGATGAACGAAATTTTCTTAACATCTCGAATAAATTTAAATATATCTAATAGTGTTTCGTATGATGTAAGATATATATTTTCTCATTATAGAAATATTAAAGAGTTTTTAAAATCGGATAAAAGAGTTGAACAGTTAAAACAGAGAAATTTTGAGATTCCTGCTTTTGGTGGTTTTCAATTAACTAATTATGTTCCTGCTTTAGAAGATTATTTTGATATCGGTAAAGAGGTAGTTGTATATACAGGTCTTGAAGATTTAATTTTGAAATTAAACTATTATCTTGAAAATGAAGATATAAGAAAAAATATATTGGCAAACGGGCATAAAAGAGTTTTAAAAGATGGACCGACTTATGTTGAGCGGTTCAAAGAAATTTTTGTAATGATAGACAAATGAAAAAAACAACATTTTTTACTGGAAATTATTATTTAAACAATAAACAGTTTGATGTTTTTGATAAAAATTTTAATACTAACGACTGTATGTATGGTTTTTATATGTTAAGAGAAAAGTTTTTAGAAAATGATATTGATTTAAGTACCCAAGATATTAATCCTATAAAGGATTCGGAGTTTATTATTTATAACGATATGCCAGAATCTAAATATATTGTTCCGGACAATTATTTGCTATTAATAGAGTCAAGAATTGTTTATCCTGAAAACTGGGATTTGGAAAAACATAAATATTTTAAGAAAATTTTCACCTGGGACGATACCCTGATTGACGGTAAAAAATATTTTAAAATAAATTACTCACACAAAATTCCTAAAACATTTGATATAAATATTTCTCAGAAGAATAAATTATGTGTGATGGTAAATTCTAATAAATACTATAAACATCCTTTGGAGTTATACTCCGAAAGAATAAAAGCGATAAGATGGTTCGAAAAACATCATTCTGAAGATTTTGATTTATACGGTTTTGGGTGGGATAAAGCGGTTTTTAAAGGTGTATTGAAACGATTGAATAGGTTTGATAAGTTGGCAAAAGTGCTTGCTCCACGAAGAAGCAGTTTTAAATTTCCCGCACCTGCATCAGAAGTTATGTCCAACTACAAATTTTCAATCTGCTATGAAAACGGCAGGGATATTCCTGGATATATTACAGAGAAAATCTTTAATTCTTTTTTTGCTGGTTGTGTTCCTGTTTACTTTGGTGCTCCCAATATAACCGACTATATACCTGCTAACACTTTTATTGATAAAAGAAACTTTAAAAATTATGAAGAACTCTACCGTTATTTGAAGGATATGAGAGATAGCGAGTATATAAGGTATCTGGACTCAATAAAAAACTTTGTTTTAAGCGATAAAATATATCCTTTTAGTGCAGAGTGTTTTGTTGAAACGTTGTTTAAAGAGATAGTAGAGAAATTTTCTGAAAATTAAATATACACAACATTATGAGAAAAACAAGAGATATAGTTATTTTAACCATAGGTAAAATGCTTTTAATTTTAACCTCAGTATTTTCTATACGAATTTTTACCACTCTTATATCACCCTACGAAGTAGGACGTTTAAATATACTATCTGTTATTTATGGGTGGTTTGGTTTGATTTTTATTGCTCCTGTTGGTAATTATGTTACAAGAAAACTTCTTGAGTGGAACAAAGAAGGTATGATAAAAAAGTATGTGACCTCTATTTTAGGTTACTATTTTTTGGTCTCTGTATTTGCTACATTTTTAATTATGATTTTAAGAGTTTTTTTTAATGTTGGAGTAACTGTTTCTTGGGTAATTTTTTTAACTATAGGAAGTGTTCTATTCTCAAACGGAAACACATCTTTTATTGGTTGGATAAATATTTATGGTAAACGTTTGCAATTTGTTCTATTTTCTATACTAACTGTCTGGCTGGGGTTGTTGTTTAGTTCATTTTTTGCATTAAAGATTAACCCATCAGCAGAATACTGGTTATTTGGAAATTTAATAGCCCAAGGGCTAATACTTGTTCCAGCAGTTTTTTACTTATTTAAAGCTTCAACTAAAACATATATTGTAAAAGACAAACTATATACAAGCGGTTCTATTAAAAATGTTCTCAAATTTTCTTGGCCTTTTGCTATCAGTTCTTTTCTTTACTGGCTACAATCTCAAGGGTACCTTTTTGTGTTTAAAAAAATTACCAGTTTTGAGATGGTGGGTATTTTTACTGTTGGTATAGGTATGGGCAACAAGTTGATGGTACCTTTTGAAGACCTTTTTAACCAGTATTATAGACCTTTATTTTATAAAGAGATATCTAACAGCACCGAAACAGAAAGAGCGGAGGCATGGAACAGGTACGCTTATGCTTTTTTCCCTGCTGTTATTATAATGGCAATCTATATATTTATGAACGGTCCACTTATAGCAAAAGTTTTTACAGGCGAGAAATTTCATAAGGCAGGATATATAATACTTTGGGGTGCTGTAATAGGAGGTATGCAGATGGTATCTTCTGTTATAACACTTGTTTCTCATGCTCAGTTTGAAACTAAACCGCTTATAACTCCAGGAGTTACGCTTGCCTTTTCTTCGCTACTATTTATCTTTTTACTGGTACCAAAAAACCCTTTTTTAGGCGGTGGGATTGCTTTATCTCTCGGTTGGCTACTCTATATTGTGCATTTGTATTCAAATATGAAAAGACAGTTACCTATTAGAATACCTTGGTTAAGAATGGGGTATGCTGTAATCTTATCTTTACCAATGTTTTGTCTAACACCTTTACTCTATAGATATGGAAATACATTTAGTATGATAAAGTCTTTGCTAATCCTTTTTATTTCAGGGATATACTGGTTTGTTATTCAATTTATTCTTGCACGTAAATGGATTTTTTATTCCTTAAAGATTTCTTTTATTGATAGTTTAGAAAATAAAATTAAGTTTCTTTTTATAAAATGAAAAAAAATCGACTTATTACAATAGGTGTACCAACATATAATAGTGGTAGATATATTAAAGAATGTCTTGATTCTATCATTGCTCAGTCCTACACAAACCTTGAAATTATTGTGTCTGACAATGGTTCTACAGACGATACAAAAAATATAGTTCTTTCATATAACGACCCGAGAATAATTTTTAGAGAGAATAGAGAAAATTTATACTGTTACGGTAACTATAATGCAATTTTACGTTATGCTAAAGGAGATTTTATTTCTTTCTACCATTCAGATGATATATATACACCTCAAATTGTTGAAAAGCAGGTGGAATTTCTTAATTCCAATAATGGTGTAGGGGCAGTGTTTACTGAAGCGTTTGAGATTGATACCTTAGGTAAAACAACAGGAACAAGGGAATTTCCTGAAAAATTTTTAGATGTTAACAGTTTGAATTTTAAAAGTGGGTATAATGGTTTTCTTGAATTTTGGGATTTTCTGATATGTCCGAGCGGTATGTTTGTTCGGGAAATGTTTTCACAGATAGGCTCTTTTAAGGAAGAGAACTACTTTTTAAATACTAAGAACAAAGTTTGGTTGGAATTGTTAAGTAAGTATAAACTGAAAAAAGATATGATATTTACTGCAAACGATCTGGATATGTGGCTACGTATTTTACAGGTAACCAATATAGGAATTCTTCATAAAAAACTTATGTATTACCGTGTTCATTCAGGTCAAGGTTCGCAAATTTTTGGAACAGACAACTCTATCTTTTTTGTTGTAATGGACTATTATTCTGGGTACGCTAAAGAAGAAAAACTTGTTTCAAAATCTTCCTGGAAAAAATATGAACTATGGAAACTCTCCGAAGAATTTGCTTCCGGGCAAAGAGCGTTATTAAAAAGTGAGTATAAAACTGCACAGAGATATTATTTATCTTTTTTAAAAAATTTAAAGTCGTTTAATTTGCCAGTTTCAAGTGCAAATACAGTTAAAATTATCTGGGCAGTTAAGTATGTGTGTTTCTATTATTTAGGGTTTAGTTCTATGTTTCGTAAGATTTTGATTTTTTTTAGAAAAAAGAGAGGATTAGATACTTATTAAAAATGAGTAGTGCTTGGTGAACATTGTGAAGTTTATAGAGAAATGTATAATCTCCCACTACTCTCCTCTGGGGGAGAGGATGAAAGGTGAGGGGAGCTTTTCTCCGTCACTATAACAAAAATATGACGGGGTTTACCGAATATTTACTAACTAAAAACTGAAATGCGAGATTGTTTTTAATCTTTTAAGTTTGTTTAAACCAAAATATAATGGAGCAAAATGAAAATATTGATAGATGCAGCTTTTGGTAAGACCCAACCTGCTGGGTTGGAATTGTGGGGGCAAGAATTTTTAAGGTACCTTGGAAATTTTGATAAAGTTAACGAGTATATTATTTACGGTTATTTTTGGAGAAATTATCAAGAGAGGAAGGAACTTGTCTATATCCCTAAAGGAGAAAACTTCTCTCTGTATGTAAGTAAGATACCTAAACAGGTAGTAGATTTTTTTGAATCCAGAAATGTTGGTCTAATTAGCAAATTGCTTCCGGCTAAAGATATAGATATTTTTCACGGAATAGGTTTCTTCTTACCAAAATTGAAAGGAATAAAGGGTATTATTACTGTTCACGGGTTGGACTTTAAAGAATTGAAGGTAACCTGGTATAAAGATAAATGGTACAAACATTTTCCAATATATTTAAAGAGGGCAGACAAAATCATTGCTGTTTCAGGTTATGTTAAAAATATTCTTATGGATTTTTATAATATCCCTGAAGAAAAAATATCTGTTATATACCACGGTATAAGAAACAATTTCTATTATTATGGTGATAAAGAAAAAAAGAATAAGAACGAAACTGAAAAACCGTATATAGTTTGTGTTGCTACTTCTGTTGAAAGAAAGAATATTACAAGAATAATAAATGTTTTCAATTCATTGAAAGACAAACATAAAGATGTCAATCTTTTGCTTGTTGGTGATAAAGAGATGCTTTTAGGGTCATTAAAAAAACAGATAACAGAACTAAATCTTGGTGAACGCATTATTTTTTCTGGATACCTTGGGGATGATAAACTACCAGAAGTTTATAATAATGCAGAATGTCTTGTTTTTCCATCGCTTTATGAAGGGTTGGGGTTACCTATTATAGAGGCGATGGCTTGTGGATGCCCTGTTATAACATCAAACATTACTGCAATGCCAGAGATATCTGGTGAGGCAGGGGTGCTTGTTGACCCGTTAAGTGAAGAAAGTATCAGAGATGCAATAGATAAGGTTTTGTCTAATGAAATCTATCGTAAAGAACTGATTACTAAAGGGCTTGAAAGAGCAAAATTCTTCTCTTGGGAGAAAGCAATAAAAAACACAATTGATTTATATACTAAATTGGTTACCTAATGAAAATTTTAAAAATCTGTTATGTGCTTGGAACATTAGAAGTTGGTGGGGCTGAAAAACAGTTACAACTTCTAATAAGGGATCTGGATAGAAAGAGGTTTGAGCCGATTATGGTTGCCTTAAGAGGCGGTAGGATGCAGAAAGATTTTGAAAAGATATGCAAGGTGCATATTATTGGAAAGAGATGGAAGCTTGATATTCTTTTTTTGGTGCGCCTTATAAAGGTAATAAAATCAGAAAAGCCGGATATCGTTCACACCTCAATGTTTACTTCTAATCTATGGGGTCGCCTGGCAGGGGTAATAAATCGGGTTCCTGTTATTATAGGTTCAGAGTTGAGTATGGATTTCTGGAAGACACCTTTTTATTTTTTTATAGATAGGTTTTTTGCTAAATATAGCCAAAATATAGTTTGCAACTCAAAAGAAGTTAAAGAAAGGTATAAAAAAACTCTTGGTAAATATTCAGACAAGTTGAGCGTAATTTACAATGGTATTGATATGCCCTTTTTTGATAGGGTTGAATATAAAGAAAAAATTAAAGAAGAGTTTGGAATAAAAGACGAAATAGTTGTTTTAACGGGAGGGCGTCTATGTGCTGAGAAAGGGCTTGACTATTTTTTACAGGCGGCTTCAATGGTTGTTAAAGAGTTTGATGAAGTAAAATTTCTTATAGTAGGCGAAGGCGAAAAACGTGAGGAACTTTTAGAGTTGACTGATAAGTTAAAGTTGAACAAATTTGTTATCTTTACTGGTTATAGAAATGATTTATCGGACGTTATGAAGGTAAGCGATATTGTAGTGCTGTCTTCCTTATGGGAAGGGTTACCTAACCTTCTTATTGAAGGTATGGCTTTAAAAAAGGCTGTTATAGGGACAGGTGTTGGCGGGACTGTTGAGATAGTAAAAAACAAGGTTAGCGGGTTTGTTATACCAGCAAAAAATCCTGAGGAACTTGCAAAAAGTATTTTATCTTTATTAAAAGACGATAAGAAAAGAAAAATGATGGGGGAGAGTGGATATAAGTTTGTAAAAGAGAACCTGTCCCTTGAGAAGATGGTTAAAAATTATGAGAAGTTGTATGAGGATAACTGCGGATATTCCCCTTGCATGTCATTCCGGACTTGATCCGGAATCTCGTTTTTTACGTAGTGCTTATTACCAACGTGAGTTAGGTTAGAGATCCTGAAACAAGTTCAGGATAACAAATTTTGACGTTCAGGCGATAATGTGAACAAGTAGAAGGCAAAAATAGATAGTAAAACAAGCAAAAGGCGTCGAAAAAAATGAAAAAAAACAGAGAAGATAAAAAGATAATTTTCAAAGTTTTATCACTATTCATTGTTTTGGTGTCTCTTTTTTTGTTGTTATTTATTGGTTTTAAATACGGGCTCCAAAATATAATATCTGAAACAAGAATAGATGAAATTTCAAATATATTAAATACAAAACAAAGAATATCTCTTGGTGGATATTCGGTAGGAATTTACAAGTTGTTCAATTTAGTACTTGTTCTAATTTCTATTAAAGCTTGGTTTTTTGTAAAGAAGAAGGTAAGAAATAAGTTCATAAGATTGATTATTCCATTATTTTTTATATCTTTTATAATAAAATATTTATTTACATTATATGCTTGTGCTGTTTCTTGTTCAATTTATTCTTTCGTAGATTGGTTAATCAGTTTTGCGGGAGGTTTTGTCCGAAGGGGATTATCTGGCTATTTAATACTTTTTTTATCTGACTTATTGAAAACAAAACCTGATACAATTGTTTTAGCTGTGCAGACGTTCTTTTATCTGGGATATATGGTACTGCTTTTCTGTTTAATATATAAGAAAAAAATCAATTTTTTATTTTTAATAATTCTGCTTTCTCCGGCAACATTACGTTTTCCTATTTTAGATAGTGCTGGCGCAGGTAGGAAAGAGATAATTTTATTTTTTATATTTGCTTTATATCTTCTCTCTTTAGAAAAGAAAAAAAATTATTCATTTTTTTCAAACTTGTTATTCTCTCTTTTAATTGTTTTTGCAACTTTTTTTCACGAGTTAATATTTTTCTACACACCTTACTTTATGCTAATTGCCTATTTAAAATCCAAAGTTGAAAACCAAGTTTACAGTTTTTGGCAACACTCATTGTTTATACTTTTACCTCTTCTTGCAATGATTTTAATATTCCTTTTTGGTAGAGATATCAATGGCCCAATAATTGGAGCCGATTTAGTTAGAAGAGGTTTAAGTTCAGAAGTCCATAACGGAATACTTGACCCATATTGGAATACTTATTGGATAAAAGAGAATTTACATTTTTTAAAAACTAATAATTATTATATAACTTATAGTATCTGCACTTTTTTAGGATTGATACCATTTTATTTTTTTGTAAAGTATTTAAAATATCAAATAAGTAATCTGAAGATATTTTCAACTTTATTATTGCTATTTGTATTTTCTTCTCCCTTATTTTTACTTGCCTGTGATTGGGGAAGGTGGCTAAATATACACTTTATGCTTATGTTATTTTCTACAACTATTTTTTTAAAAGATAAAGACGAGATTACTGAATCAGAACATCAGGTTACCGAGCAATTTACACCCCATTTATTTCAAACAAGCAGAGTTCATAAATTATCATATAAAACAATTTTTAGTGTCATTTTTTTCTGTTATTTAACTATGTGGTATATGCCAGTAATCTCGTATGAGAGTTTGTATGAAAGCATATTTATTAACGCAAATATAAGTATTTTTTTTAATAAGTAAATTGAAATTTAATTTAATATACAAAAAATTGAACGCTTGAGGGATAAAAGAGATTAATATGGGCGCTATATGTGGAATTATAAATGAAAACCAAAAAATAGACACTCTTCTTTTGAGTAGAATGTTAAAAACTATTTCACACAGAGGCAATAGAGAAGAGAAGGTTTTTGTAAAAGAGAATATAGGGTTAGGTTATAAGGATTTTAAATTATCCAACTCTGATTCAACAGACCAATGTATCTCAAATGAAGATAATACAATTTTTCTTGTATGTGATGGTAATATTTATAATTATAAAGATTTAAAAATTACTCTTCAAAAAAAGGGGCATAGGTTTAAGAGTAGTTCTGATAAAGAGGTAATTATACATCTGTACGAAGAAAAAGGTGTAAAACTTCTTAATGACCTAAGAGGAGTTTTTTCTTTTGGTTTATGGGATAACAGAAACAAAGAACTTTTTCTTGCCAGAGATAGGGTAGGTAAAAAACCTTTGGTATATTCTGATACATCTTGTGGAATTATTTTTGCATCCGAAATTAAATCTTTACTCCTCCATCCAGAAATGAAAAAAGAAATCGACCTTCATTCACTCGATTTGTTTATTACATATCAAGCAGTTCCTTCCCCAAAGACAATCTTTAAAGGAATAAAGAAATTACCGCCTGCCCACTATCTTTTATGGAAGAATAATAATCTGAAAATAAAAAAGTATTGGGATATTGACTACACAAAAAAACTTATACTAAAAAATGAAGACGAATATTCTCAACTGTTATGGGCAAACCTTGTTGATTCAACAAAAATATGCATCTCTGACGATACTTCTTTTGGGGTTTTCCTATCTGGAGGGTTAGATTCAACTGTAATAGCAGGTATAGTTAATCAATTATCTCCCAATAAAATTAAAACTTTTTCTGTAGGGTTTGAGGAAGAAGAGTTTAATGAATTGAAGTACGCTTCTCTTGTAGGAAGTTTTTTTGGCTCTGAACATTATGAGTTTATAGTTAAACCTGATATTATGAAGATTTTACCTAAACTCCTATGGCATTATAATGAACCCTTTGCTGATTCTTCTATGCTTGCTACTTACTGTCTTGCTTACGAAACAAAAAAATCTGTTGAAATAATTTTTAACGGTGATGGTGGAGATGAAACTTTAGCAGGATATACCCGTTATTGGCAAACTTTGATGTTGGAAAAAATTAGTAAACTAATGAAGGTTTTGCCTTCTGGAATAAAAGAGAAATTTATCAACTCTTTTATTAAAGTGTGTGAAAAGAACCCATCAAGCAGTTTTTTTAAGGTTGGGAAATGGTTATATGAACTGGAAAAAAACGGATATGGACACGCTTACGGGAGAACATTAACTGCTTTTGCAAGTGAATATAAAGAACGACTATACTCTCCAATGATAAAGAATGCCTTAAAGGATTTTGACCCGTTTCATCTATTAAAAACTCTCTGGACACAAGCAGGCAATATTTCTTTACTTGAAAAAATCCTTTATACCGACCAACACCTTTATCTACCAGAAGTTCTCTCTGTTAAGATGGATGTTGCTACAATGTCAAACACACTTGAAACTGTTAGCCCTTTTCTTGACCATAAGTTTATTGAACTGATGGCCTCTTTTCCGCCTAACCTTAAATTGAAAAAAAACACTACCAAGTATATACTCAAAAAAAAGGTAGGTGGTTTTATTCCCAAAGAGATTATTTATAGAAAAAAAATGGGGTTCGGAGTTCCTTTAGGTAAATGGTTTAAAGGAGAACTTAAAGATTATATTTCTTCGTATCTTTTATCAGACAAGTTTGATAAGAGAGGATTTTTTAATAATCTTGAAGTAAGAAAAATGGTTCAAGAACATATTTCTGGTAAAGCGCTACATACTTCTCGTTTATGGTCTTTATTGGTCTTTGAGTTATGGTATAGAGTTTTTATTGAAGGAGAAAGTTTATAATGGTCTTAGCGTATCATAGAGTTAACCCTTGGTATAAAAAGGATGCTTTAAGTGTTTCGCCTGAAACTTTTAAAAGACAGATGAAATATTTAATCAGACGAAAGTTTATACCAACCAGTATAAATGAAATTTCAACAGGAACTAAAATACTTCTTGAAAAGAATAGGTTTTGTGTAACTTTTGATGATGGTTTTGCTGATAATCTCTGGTATGGGTTACCGGTTATGGAAAAGTTACATATTAGACCCATTATATTTATTAGTGTTGATTTTATAGGGACAAATAAGACACTTCCAAGATACGAGTTTTCTGATAAGGAGCGGTTTTTAAACTGGAAAGAGATAAAAGAGATGGTTGGGAGGCAGGTAGAGTTTGGTTCTCACGGGTTGAAACATTTACACCTACCCACCCTTGAAAACAAAGAACTGAAAACAGAAGTATATGACTCAAAAAAAATTATTGAAGATAAGATAGGAAAAAAGGTTGATTTTTTCTGTTATCCTTATGGAGATTTTAATCAAAGAGTGGTTGATGCAGTAAAAGAAGCTGGTTATGCAGGAGCGTTTGTAACACCGGGTAAAAGAAAGTTAGAGGTAACAGAGTACACAATACCAAGAACAGGGATTTATAGTCATAACAATTTTTTAATTTTTAAGGTAAAGATATGGAAAAGCAACAAGAAAATAGAAAAATCGTTTTAATTCTTTTTATAGCAAGTTTTGTAATACGATTAATTTTTATATTAACTTTAAAAAAAGAGTTCTACTTTGATGATGAGAGTGAGTATTACAGAATGATACAGAACTTTTTTTCTGGTAAAGGTCTAATAGCAGGTGAACATATTAAAGGTTTTAGACCTCCTTTATATCCTCTGATAGCAAGTATTTTTTATTATTTCAAATTAGGTCTTACTGGTATCCGAATTTTTCAGGTGTTCTTATCATCTTTAACAGTCCCATTGATTTATCTTATAGGGGAAAAGGTCTTTTCTAAAAAGGTAGGCATTGTCTCTGGAATAATAAGTGTTTTTTATCCCTTCTTTATCTTTTATAACGGGTTTTTGTTAACTGAAACCCTATTTCTTTTTTTGGTAGTTTTAACCTTTTATATATTTGTAAATCTTGAAAAAAATATAAAATATTATATATTTGCAGGTATAACTCTTGGGCTTGCTGGTTTATGCAGGCCTACAATGCAGAGTTTTTTGCCATTTATATTATTTCTTATTTTAATAACTAAAGAAGCAGTAAAACCAAAATTGCAAAAATCTTTCATACTATTGCTCTTTTTTTCTCTTACTATAAGCCCTTGGGTTATCCGCAACTATACTCTTTTCAAAAAAGTTATTCCCGGTACTACTATGGGAGGGTATGTTTTTTGGGAAGGTAATAACCCAAATTCTGATGGTGGACCTTGCCAGTTTTTTCCAGAAAATATAATGTCTGTTGAAGAAACTGAAAGAGACCAAATACTATATAAAATGACTTTTGATGTTATCAAGGAGAACCCTAAACGGTTTGTATGGCTCTTGGCAAACAAATTTAAGAGGTTCTGGAATATTATCCCAAACGCTTTAGATTATACAAAACCTCTTTACAAAGGTATAAGCATAATGAGTTTTGGAGTAATGATGCCTTTCTTTCTGTTAGGTTTTTTTCTAACATTAAAAAAGCGTGGTGCACAATTTATGCATCTATTAATAGTGTTTTTCACTATTTTTCATATGGTTTTTCTTGCTTCCATAAGATATCGGTTGCCTATAGAGCCGTTTTATATTATATTGGCAGTGTACGGTTTTTTTAAGGTGGAGGAATGGGTTATTCCGACAATCAAGCGGGAGAAGGGTGGATGTTAAAGGTTTGGATGGTCAGGCTTGTAAAAAAAAGGAGGGGTGATGAAATTATCGGTTATAATTCCTGTATTTAATGAAATTAAAACAATTGAAGAAATTCTTAAGAGGGTTCAAGCGGTTCCTTTAGATAAGGAAATTATTATAGTCGATGATGGCAGCACCGATGGAACCAGAGATATTCTTAAAGGTTTATCTTCAGATAACCTGAAAGTTGTATTAAAAGATAAGAACCAAGGTAAAGGTTCAGCCATAAGAGAAGGACTTAAATATATAAGCGGAGATGTTGTTGTTATACAAGACGGTGACCTTGAATATGACCCATTTGATTGGATTAAGATGTTGGAGGTTATGAAAGAGAAAAACTTGTCGGTTATTTACGGTTCAAGAATTTTAGGGAAAGGTAAAAAATCTTCATTAGCTTTCTATTTCGGTGGTCGACTGCTATCTGTGATAACCAATATTCTTTATGGCACAAAAATTACTGATGAGCCAACCTGCTATAAGATGTTTAAGACAGACTTAATTAAATCAATAAAACTTGAGTGTATGGGGTTTGAGTTTTGTCCGGAAGTAACAGCAAAGGTTCTTAAGAAAAGGTACAAAATATATGAGGTTCCAATCAAGTATGCACCGAGAAATATCAAAGAAGGTAAAAAAATTAGATGGAAAGATGGCGCCATAGCTATATGGACTCTTTTAAAACATAGGTTCTGATATATGGTTAAATGTTCAATTTGTTCAAATAAGAGTAAGTTGGTATGGAGAGACAGTAAATACAAATTATACAAATGTAAAAATTGCGAAACTGCTTTTTTGTATCCTTTGCCACCACACCCTGAGAAGATATACGATAAAAATTATTTTCACAAATGGTATATCAACTACTACTTAGAAAGAAAAAGGTACTTAATTAAACTACTCTCAAAGATTGAAAATTATGTAAAACTAAAAGGTAAACTTCTGGATGTAGGTTGCGGTATAGGTATTTTGCTGGAGGTTGCAGAAGAGAAAGGGTGCGAGGTTTATGGGCAGGAGGTTTCTTCTTTTGCTGCTTCGTATTCTCAAGAAAAAGGGTTTACTGTTAACCAGATTTCTTTATCAGAAGCCAGACTGCCTGAAAATTATTTTGATATAATAACAATTTTTGATGTTCTTGCCCATTTGGAAGACCCATTATCTTATCTTAAAAGTTGTAAAAAGTTATTAAAACCAGGTGGCGTTATTATAATTAAAACACCTTACTATTCACGGTTTACTCTTTTTTTTACTAATTTGTTATCTTTTACTGGAAAAAGCAAATCTTTACTTCATATACCGGCACAAATGTTTCATTTTTATACTGATTCATTTAAGATAATATCAGAAAGTTTAGAGCTTCTTTTTTTTAATAGTTTTAAGGTAAAAGAATTTCAAACTTTAACAAAACTTAATTTAAAGGGAGTTATACCCTTTTTGTATAAATTTTTATTTTCAAACAAGAGTTTAATTGTAATTCTCAAAAAAGATATTTTATGATTAAAAAAAACAAGTCATACATAGGAATAATTTGTTTAATATCCGTAGGGATTTTTTTAAGATTTTTTTTGATTTCTAAAAGAAGTCTCTGGTGTGATGAATTTATTGCAATCTCTCTTGCGAAACTAAATTCATCTGATATGGTGAGGTGGATTATAGAAAGAGATGCACATCCACCTTTCTTCTATTATATATACCATTTTATTTTAAAATTTACCCAAAGTGAGTTTGGCTTAAGGTTTTTGCCAGCAGTTTTTGGTGGAGGGTCAATTATCATTTTTTATTTTTTATTAAGAAATTTTTTTAATAAAGAAAAAATCGTTCTACCTTTAACTCTTTTTGTTTTATCTCCTGCTGCAATCTTATGGTCACAGATGATAAAATCTTACAGTATGCTTACCTTCTTTTCACTCGTATCATTATATTCTTTCTTATCGCTCTTAAAAGAAAATCGGTTTAAATTTGTTTTTTTCTGGTCTTTTTCAACGATACTCTCGGTCTACCTCCACCATTATGGAGGAATAATTTTATTATCTCAGGTAATAATATTGTTTTTAAGTAAGAAAAAAGACCAACTAAAACCTTTCATATTGCCTGTTTTGGTTATCGCACTCTTTTCTGTTCCTTATCTCGGAATATTCTTATTACCTCAACTAAATTATGTTAAAGGTGCTTACCATACAATAACAAATCCCTTTTTGCGGCTTGGGTATACGTTTTTCTACTTCACTTTTGGGGAAACACTCTCACCTTTAAATTTAATTTTTGTTGTACCTGGAGGTCTTCTTTTTGTTTTCTTTTTCTTAAAAGGTGTTTTTAAAAAAAAGAAGGAGGTGCTGGAAAATTTTTCTATTATTTCGTTAGGTATTTCAATAATTTTATATTTTACTGTTAAAGCAACGATTCCTCAAAACCTTATTCTTTTACAACCTTTATTTTTTATTCTTATATCTTCTGGTGTGAATATGGAAAGAAAAGTTCTGCAAAAAAAAGTGTTTTCATTTCTCCTACCATTATTTCTTCTACCACCGATATATTTTTATTATAAAGGTGATAGTTTAGAGTACCACGATGTTAGCAAACTTACCCCGTATAGAGAGGTAAGCAAAATGATACAAGAAGAAGAAAGAGAGGGAGAAGCGGTTTTGTTCACTGAAAAAAGAGAAAGACGGTTTACCGATTTTTTTCCTAAATACTCTCCTTGGGATTGGTATTACAAAGGTACTTCTACTATGTTTGAAGTTAATCCTTCAAATATGCGGGATTTAGATGAAGAGTTGTTAAAAATTAAAAACAAATATAATAGTTATTGGCTACTTTTAGATTACGGTTTTGTTGAACCAGAATGGAACGAAAAAGTTAAAGATTTCTTATTAAACAAAAAATCTGTTAAAATTAAAGAAGAAATGTTTGTAAAAAATTTCTCTTTTCTTGATTTTTTAAAAAACAGGGAAAAGAAAGAATACCATTTTCTCTGGGTTTATCATATAGAGAGGGAGACAAATGAATAAGAAAAAAATCATAGTAACAGGTGGAGCAGGTTTTATTGGGGTTAATCTTGTTATTGAACTATTAAAAAATAAAAATAATTTTGTTGTTGTCTTTGATAACCTTTCAAGGAAAGGTACAGAAAATAACCTTAACTATCTGCTATCGCAAAAATATAAAAATCTTGAATTTGTTAAGGGAGATATTAGGGATTATAACCAACTTAAAGATGTTATGCAAGAATGTAAAGAGATTTATCATCTTGCTGCACAGGTTGCAGTAACTAAGTCGGTAGAAGACCCTGTTGAGGATTTTAAAATCAATGCTGAAGGAACACTCTACCTTTTGGAAGCAACAAGAAAGGTTGTACCTGAAGCAATTTTCACTTTTGCTTCAACCAACAAGGTATATGGCGCTTTATCACATATAAAATTAAAGGAAGGTAAAAAAAGGTACCTACTTTGTAGCAAAAGAAAGGGTGTCTCAGAAAAAGAGTGTCTTGATTTATACTCACCTTATGGAGTTTCTAAAGGTGTTGCCGACCAATACGTTAGAGATTACCATAGAATATATGGACTAAAAACAATTGTTTTTAGACAATCTTGTATATATGGAAAATTCCAGTATGGAAACGAAGACCAAGGGTGGGTAGCACATTTTATAATTAAGAGTATTCTTGATGGAAAACTAAATATATATGGGGACGGTAAACAGATAAGAGACCTTCTTGAAGTTTCTGATTTGGTAAAAGCGTATTTATCTGCTGTTAAAAAGATTAAAAAAACAGAAGGTAAAATTTACAACATAGGTGGTGGTGCTGACAATACTCTTTCTTTACTGGAATTTATAGAGTTATTGAAAGGGTCCCTTAAATTAGATATTGAGTATTCGTTTTCGGATTGGCGTCCTGGTGACCAAAAAGTTTTTGTTAGCGATAATTCTAAACTTGAAACGGAAGTTGGGTGGAAACCTAAAATATCAAAAGAAAAAGGGATAGAGCAACTTACAGGATGGATTTGGAAAAATATTTCTTTGATAGAGAAAGTAAATAAAAAAAAGTGAGAGTTTATTACTTTTTGGCTCTATGTAGAGATGAGTATTTAGGGCGAGAAAGATAGTTAGGAGAATTTTAAAATGAAAAAAATAGGTATTATAGGCGCTGGTCATGTAGGGCTTGTAACGGCTGGGTGTTTTGCTAAACTTGGACATACTGTTATTTGTGCAGATAAAGATATTGATAAGATAGAAAAAATCAACAAACTTGAGATGCCTTTTTATGAGCCAGGGCTTAAAGAATTGATTGAAGAGGTTGTAAAAAGTGGTAATATTTCTTTTACAACTTCAGTAAAAGAGGTGGCAGTAAATAGTGAAATAATTTTTATAGCTGTTGGAACTCCTGCAACAGATGATGGCGGTGCTGACCTTTCGTATGTGGAGAATGTTACTGTTGAGATAGCAAAATCACTTGCTAATATAAAAAGAGATACTAACCAGCCTATTTATAAACTTATTGTTGAAAAGAGTACTGTACCTGTTTTAACTGGTGAATGGGTAAAAAGAACCCTTGCTCTTATAGCACCAACTGGGATAGAGTTTGATGTGGCTGCAAACCCAGAATTTTTAAGCGAAGGTAACGCTATAAGAGATTTTTTGGAGCCAGATAGGATTGTTGTTGGGGTAGAAAATGAAAGGGCAAAAACTGTGTTTGAGGATATATACAAATCAATTAAAGCTCCAATAATTTTTACTGATGTTAAGAGTGCTGAAATAATTAAACACGCTTCAAACTCTTTTCTTGCTTTAAAAATATCTTACATAAACGGTATTTCTCAGATTTGTGAAAGGGTTGGGGCTGATATAGAAAAAGTTGCAGAAGGTATGGGATATGATAAAAGGATAGGCAAAGAATTTTTAAGGGCAGGTATTGGCTGGGGGGGAGGGTGTTTTCCTAAAGATGTATCTGCTTTTATTCAACTTTCAAAAGAACTTGGATACTCTTTCGACCTACTTAAAGAGGTTCAGCAAATCAACCGTGAACAAAAGTTTCTTCTTATAAGTAAAGCAAAAAAGATGTTATGGAACTTGAAAGGGAAAAAGATTGGGGTTTTAGGGCTCTCTTTTAAACCTAATACTGATGATATAAGAGAATCGCCAGCGATAAAAATTGTAAAACTTTTATTAGATGAAGGGGCAGTTCTTAAATGTTATGACCCAGAATCTATGGAAACAGCAAAAAAGGAAATTCCGAATGTTGTTTATTGTGATAATGCGTATGAGGCAGTAGAAGAGACTGCTCTGATGTTACTTCTAACAGAATGGAAAGAATTTTTGGCTCTCGATTTTACAAAAGTTAAGAATCTAATGGTAACTCCATATATAATAGATGGGAGAAACTGTTTAGATAAAGACAAACTTAAAGAATTAGGATTTATTTATAAAGGGATTGGTAAAAATGGATAAGAAAAAAGTCTTTATTAGTGGAGGTGCAGGTTTTCTTGGAAGTTTTCTTTGCGGACATTATTTGAAGAACAACTGTGAGGTCTGGTGTATGGATAATTTTATTACCAGTAGCAGAGATAATATTGAAGAATATTTAAACGATAGAAACTTTACTTTTATTGAAAAAGATGTCATAGATTTTACTCCAGAAAATATGCCTACAGATTTTAATTATGTTTACCATCTTGCAAGTCCAGCTTCACCTCCCGACTATTTTAAATTTCCTTTTGAAACCTTGAGAGTAAATTCTATTGGAACAGAAAATTGTCTTAAGCTTGCCCTCTCTTCTGGTGCTGCGTTCTTATATTCTTCTACTTCAGAAGTTTACGGTGACCCTTTAATACCAGTACAGAATGAAGAATATTGGGGTAACGTTAATTCAATTGGAGTCCGTTCTGTATATGATGAAGGGAAAAGATATGGTGAAGCAATAACTATGGCTTACAACAGGAAATACAATTTGAATACCCATATTGTAAGGATTTTTAATACTTATGGTCCTCGTATGAGGTTAAACGATGGTAGGGTTATTCCTAACTTTATACACCAATCTTTATCAAATCAATCTTTCACTATTTATGGAGACGGTAAGCAGACTAGAAGTTTTTGTTACGTTGATGACCTTATAAAAGGTATAACCTTATTGATAGAAAAAGATTATCATCTCCCAGTAAATCTTGGAAATCCAGGAGAATTTACTGTTATAGAGTTGGCTGAATTGATACAGAAACTACAAAACAAAAAATCAAATATGGTGTTTATGGCACCTCTCGAAGACGATCCTAAACGACGCCGACCAGATATAAGTAAAGCCAAGGAGTTGTTGGGTTGGCAACCAAAAGTGGCTCTTGAAGAAGGTCTTAGAAAAACCTTAGATTATTTTCAAGAGAAAATTCTTAACACCAAACAGGAGGAAAAGTGAAAAGAGTTCTTGTTACTGGTGGTTTGGGTTTTATAGGAAGTTATGTTGTTGATAAACTTGTTAAAAAAGGGTATAAAACAACGGTTTTTGATAACCTTGAAAAACAGGTCCACCCTAATGGTCTGCCTGAATATTACAATATAGGTGCAAAATTTGTTAGAGGAGATGTAAGAAACAAAAATGTTTTTAAAGAAGTTGTTCAGAATTGTGATTATATAATCCATCTGGCAGCTGCTGTTGGGGTGGGTCAATCTCAGTATCAGATATCAAAATATGTTGACGCCAACATTAGAGGTACTGCAAATCTTTTGGATATTCTTGTTAATGAAAAACATACAGTAAAAAAATTTGTTGTTGCTTCATCAATGAGTATCTACGGTGAAGGGCTCTATACTTGCTCAAGTTGCGGGATAGTTAAACCGCCTTTACGAGAGTTTTATGGCTCAAAAATCACTTCTTGGGAACCAGTGTGTCCTACCTGTAACGGAACCTTAAAACCAATACCTACAACAGAAGATACCCCTCTTGTTTCTAACTCTATATATGCCATTAGCAAAAAAGAGCAAGAAGAAATGTCCATACTTATAGGTAAGACTTATGGTATACCTGTTACAGCACTAAGATTTTTTAATGTTTATGGTCCAAGACAATCATTATCTAACCCTTATACAGGGGTTGCGGCAATATTTTTAAGCAGAATAAAGAATAACAATCCGCCAGTTATATATGAGGATGGGCTTCAAACGAGAGATTTTATTTGGGTAGAGGATATTGTTGATGCATGTATTTTATCTATGGAAAAAGAAGATGCGAATTATCAGATTTATAATGTAGGTTCAGGTAAACCAGTTAGTATTGCTGGTATTGCGCAACTTCTTATAAAACTCTTAAAAGTTAAAGACCTTAAACCAGAGATAACATTTAAATTTAGAAAGGGAGATGTCAGACATTGTTACGCTGATACAACAAAAATAAAGAAAGATATAGGTTTTGTGCCTAAGGTTTCTTTTGAGGAAGGGTTAAAAAGACTTATTGATTGGTCAAAAACTGCAAAATCAGAAGATAAGTTTATAAAAGCATCTAATGAGTTGAAAAAGAGAGGACTAATTTAAGGGATTGTTTTTCTCATTCCGTCTTTTGTAGTTTATCTTGCGAGTTTTCGTCGAAGCCAACCTACGCTAAAATAGAAGCTTTGGCAGGTATACCTTGGCGTAGGAGGGGCTTATTAACGTGGCAATCTCCGCCTCACTCGCCTCTCCTCTTGGGGGAGAGGGATCAAGGGTGAGGGGAGGCTGTTAGCAGGCGAGGAAAAACGAAAGGCGTAGTGATAAAAAAGTAGACTCTCTCTTGTATGTCATTCCGGACTTGATCTGGAATCTCGTTTTTACGTTGTGCCTACTACCAGCGTGGGTAAGGTTAGAGAACCTGAAACAGGTTCAAGATGACAAACTATAGTGGATTGAGAGAAAAAAACGGTAATAAATTGGAGAATTTTGAATGAAACTAACAGTTATCATACCAGCAAGAGACGAAGAAGATGTTATTGAAGAGACAATAAACGGGTTGATACCCATAGTTAAAAACCTTGAAACTGAAATACTTGTTGTCAATGACCACTCTATAGATAAGACATCTAAAATTGTTGAAGATATTGGTAAAAAACATTCTTTTGTAAAAAAGATAGATAACCATAGAGAATCTGGTTTTGCCAATGCTCTAAAATCTGGTTTTGAAAGTGCTACTGGTAAATTTGTAGTACCATTTATGGCTGATAGTTGTGATGACCCTTTAACTTTACCTAAAATGCTTGAAAAAACAGATAAAGGGTTTGATTTAATATGTGGCTCACGTTATATCAGGGGTGGAAAAAAAATAGGTGGTCCTCTTGTCCAAGGTTTTTTTTCAAGGATTGTAGGGTTATCTCTAAATATTTTTACTGGTATACCTACCAAAGATGTAGGTAACGCTTATAAAATGTATAGAAGAGATCTACTCCTCTCATTTCCGCTTAAACAGAAAGGGTTTGCGATTTCTATGGAAGCATGTGTGAATTTTTTTCTTTCAGGGTACAAAATTTGTGATGTACCTACTGTTTGGACTGGTAGAAAAAAAGGTAAATCAAAATTTAAACTCTCTAAAACACTTCCTTACGCTCAACTATATTTTTATACAATATGGAAAAAATGGATATCTCGATTATAATACCAGCATATAATGAATCAGAACGTATTTTACCTACCTTAGAAAAGATAGATAGGTATATGGAAAAAGAGTACGATAGTTTTGAAATAATTATTGTTGATGACGGTAGTAAAGATGATACTGTTGAAATACTTGAGAAGTTTATAAAAAAATACTCTAAGATGTTACTCTTAAAACATAAGGTTAATTCTGGCAAAGGTGCAGCTATTAAAACAGGAGTGATGGCTTCTAAAGGAGAACTTATTCTTTTTTCTGATGCTGATTTATCAACACCTATTGAAGAGTTAAAAAAACTTAATAAAGCAATTTCTGATGGTTATGATATATCTATTGCTTCAAGAGGTTTAAAGGATTCTAACATTGTTATCCCTCAACCTTTTCATAGACGATTGGCTGGTAAGATTTTTCCTTTATTAGTAAGATTGATAGTTTTGAAAGATTTTAGGGATACCCAATGTGGTTTCAAACTGTTTACTAAAGAAGCTGGGCTTTTTTTATTCTCAAATCTGCAGACCGAAAGTTTTGCTTTTGATGTCGAAATACTTTATAGAGCGGTAAAAAATAATTTAAAGGTAAAAGAGGTACCTGTTAAATGGATAAACTCAGATGTATCAAAAGTAAATATTTTTACCGACCCAATAAAAATGTTTATCTCTCTTTTTAAGATAAGGAAAATATCTACTTGAAGTTTTTTCTATTTGATAAAACAAATGAAAAATAATATGAATATTTCAATTGTAATTCCGGCATACAATGAGAAAGAAAACATTGAAGAAGTTATCTCAAATTCTATTGAAGTTCTTTCTGCTATAGCAAACAAATATGAAGTTATTCTGGTAGATGATGGGAGTGTTGATGGTACCTACGAGGTTGCTGAAGACTTAGTGCAACGCAACCCTGACTGTGTTAGAGTTTTGCGGCATAATACAAACCAAGGGTATGGAGCTGCACTTAAAACAGGGTTCTCAGTGGTAAGATATGAGTACATTTTTTATACAGATGCTGATAATCAATTTGATATGTTTGAACTTAAAGATTTTCTTCCAATGATGAAAAGATATGACCTTGCAGTTGGGTACAGGGTTAAGCGCAAAGATTCTCCTGTACGAATCTTTTTATCATGGGGTTACAACTGGCTAGTTTTTTTCTTATTTCAAATAAAGGTAAGAGACGTGGATTGTGCTTTCAAACTATTTCACAGATATGTATTGGAGAGTATCACAATAGAATGTAATGACTTCTTTGTAGATACAGAAATTATTGCTAAAGCGGGGAAGGCGGGTTTTCGCATTGGAGAAAGAGGCGTTTGCCACTTTCCTCGAAAGCGAGGCAAAACAACGGTTCGGCTCAGCCATATACCAGAAACTCTCAAAACTGTTTTCAAGATGCGTAAGCGTTTGAATATGGAGAGAAAAACAAAGAATAGTAAAGAATAGTTATGCTCTCAAACCTAATAGATTGTTTTCTGATTGTGTTGTAGTAAACACTTATCTTTTGCCAAAGAGATAACTACCTTATATCTTCAAACTAATATAATAATCTCTTTATATAAAAAGGAGAATTTAATATGAAAGGAAAAACAGGCTTAATAGTTGTTCTTATTTTGTCTGCACTCCTAAATCTTTTGGGTTTTAATTGGGGTATACCCAGAGATGATTATAGGCGATTTTATTATACCAACAAAGAAGAAACAGAACAAATGACAGTTGGTATATCAGAAGAATATATTAAAAATAGTTGGGAAATATCCAAAGGAATATCTCCGCCTCAAGAGAAGCTTCCTCGCTCTCTTTTTAATATAATACGCTCTTTTCACCCTGATGAACACAATATAATAAAAAGCATAAGCAATATGAGCCCTAAAAAGTTTGATTTCAATCCTCATTATTTTGAATATGGAACATTCTTTATATATTTTGTGGCTTTTCTACTTGGGCTGGGTTATATTTTAGGGTTTATACATTTGACTTCTGACTTATCCTTCTATTTTCTACATCCAGACCAGATGGGACGATTTTATTTGGTAAGTAGGGGAGGTGTGGTTTTACTATCTATACTTGGAGTATTCTTTCTTTACAAAGCCATTGAGAACCTTTTTGGCAAGAAGGCGGCATTTTATTCTGCTTTTATTATGGCGGTTTCCCCTATTTATGTGTTGAACAGCCGTTATATCACCGTTGATGTTCCTATGGTTTTCTGGATATCTGTTACAATATATTTTATTACACTTTTTCTCCAAAGAGGTAAGATAAAGTTTTTTTATCTTGCGGGGTTAACTACGGGAATTGCAGCTGGAACCAAATATCCAGCGCTGGTTTTGTTGGCTCTTCTTCCTCTTGTATATTGGAACAAAAAAGAATCGTTTAAAAAACTGTTGTCGCTTGAGGCTTTAAAAACATTAATATTTGTTGTGGTTGGCTTTATTATTACCAATCCGTATTCTGTACTTGCTTTCTCAGAATTTAGAAGAGGTCTATTTTATCAAGTTGAAACACGAGAATTTTGTGCTTTTGGTCCAAATTTATATAACCATATTTCAGCTGTTTTTTTTAATACTCATATAGCAATGAAGTCAGGATTTTCTTTATTCTATCTTGTTATGTACATCGGAATAATATATCTAATTTTTAAAAAAGGAAGAGAGAAATTGTTTTTGGCAGGAGTTTTTTTTACTATGTTGCCGCTTTTCTTAACAGGTGGACTAAAATATACAAGATACTATCTCCTTATGCTTCCTTTTCTTGCTGTTGGAGGTGCTCTGTTTATAACCTTCATAACTGATGCTGTAAAGTCTCGTTTCTGGAAAATATGTTGTACAGTTATTATATCTTTTATATTGTTAATACCGTTATTGAAGTCATTTTCTTATTCTTTATTTATGTGTACCAAAGATGTTAGAATTGTTTCGGCGGAATTTATTGAATCAAATATACCTGCTGGCTCAACAATAGCGTTTACAAAAGATCCGTGGATATTTGAAGTTCCACCTGTTAATACGAAAATCTACAATGTGGTTGTTTCGGATAAGGAAAATATTGCTAATTTAAAAGAAGGAAGTCACCTTATTATTGGAGAACTCCAGTATTTTCTTAGGCTTGGTTCCAGAAAGAGTAATGAGAATGCTCTTTTATCTGAGATTGAAGGTTACGGCTATAAAGTTGTAAAGATTTTTAAGAACCCTCCCAAAATAGGTCCTTTCAAGTTTGATTCTGATATAACAGTACACGATATGATTTATACCCACCCAACAATATATTTATTTAAAAAAATATGAGTAAAATATTTGAGTATCACTTACCTGAAAACCTTATTGCACAATACCCTTTAAAAAAAAGAGATTCTTCACGTTTAATGGTTTTGAACCGTAAGACAGGCAATATAGATGAGAAGTTTTTTTTAAAAGCGCCCTACTATTTTGAGGAAGGGGATGTTCTTGTTCTTAATAACAGCAAGGTTGTGCCTGCTCGCCTTAAAGGGAAAAAAGATACAGGTGGGAAAGTTGAGGTCTTCCTTTTGAACAAGATTTCCTCGTACAGATGGGAGGTTTTATTAAGAGGAAATATAAAGGTAGGGCATACCTGTAAAATAGAAAAAGAAGGACAAGAAGGTTTTGTTGTAGTTGCAATAAAAGAGAAAAATACTAATGGAAGTTATATTGCTGACTTTAATTTAAGTAATAATGATGATGGGAATGAAATTTTTTGTTTTGGTGAAGTGCCTTTGCCTCCATACATAAAAAGGAAAGTTGAAAAGAGTGACGTAGAAGATTACCAGACAATTTATGGTGAGAAAGACGGTTCTGTTGCTGCCCATACTGCTGGACTCCATTTTACACCAGAGGTTTTACAAAATATCGAAAAGAAGGGAGTTAAGATTGTTTACGTTACTCTACATATTGGATGGGCTTCTTTTAAACTTTTAAAAGAAGATAAGAATGTTGTTGGAGAAGAGTATTACGAACTAAATCAAGAGGCAGTTTCAGTAATTAACTCGGCAAAAGAGAGTGATAAAAAAGTTTTTGCTGTTGGAACAAGTGTTGTAAGGGCTCTTGAGAGTTCGGTTATTAATGGAAGGTTAGCCCCGTTTTCAGGTTATACTGATTTATTTATTAAACCAAATTTTCAATTTAAGGTAGTTGATAGTATGCTTACAAATTTTCATCTTCCTTCTTCAACACATTTATATCTTGTAAGTGGGTTTGCTGGGTTAAGTTTAACTGAAAAAGCGTACCTTCTTGCGGTTGAAAAAAAATATAGGTTTTACTCTTATGGGGATTCAATGTTAATACTTTAGTAAGGGTAAAAAAGTAAGGGGTGTTATCTACTCTCTTTGGTACTATGGTGCATATACCTTCCCCTTTTTGCCCTCTCCCCTTGGGGATGTTTGGGGTAGTAAGTCCCTAAGAGTTTGCAGAGAGGTTAATGGGATGAGATTTATCCACCGAAGCCAACCTACGCTAAAATACAAGCTTCGGCAGGTATACCTTGGCGTAGGTGGAGGTGCAGTTAGCAACTTAAACAAAAACGAAAGACGTAATGATAAAAAATTAGACTCCCCCCTATATGTCATTCCGGACTTGATCCGGAATCTCGTTTTTACTACCCCCTATTCCGTCTTTTGTAGTTTATTTTGCGAGCTTTACCCGCCGAAGCCTTGGCGTAGGAGGGGCTTCTTAGCGTGGCAATCTCGCCGAAGGCGGAAAAGGAATTGGGGGGTAAACAATAGTAGGATGAAAAAAGAAAGGGTATAAAAAATGTTCAATTATAAGATATTAAAAAAAGATAAAGATACAAAGGCAAGGGCTTGTCTTCTTAAAACCCCTCACGGTAACGTCCATACTCCCTGTTTTATGCCTGTTGCAACTATTGGAAGTGTAAAAACTCTCTCTTCCGAAGAACTTGAAAAGATTAAGGTTGAGATGATTATTTCCAACGCTTACCATTTATATTTAAGGCCAGGCCTTGAAATTATAGGTGAAGCAGGTGGGTTACATAAGTTTATGAACTGGACAAAACCTCTTGTTACCGATAGCGGTGGGTTCCAGATTTTCAGTTTAGAGAACGTTAAAATCGAGGAGGAAGGAGTCTGGTTTAGGTCAAAACTTGATGGTTCTTCTCATTTTATTACACCAGAAAAATCTATGGAGATACAGCAACTTATTGGTGCAGATATTATGATGGCTTTTGATTACTGTCCAAAAAATTGGGACGATTATGAAGAAGTTAAAAAAAGTGTTGATATGACTATTAAGTGGGCAGAAAGATGTTTGAAGTTTCGTGAAAATGTAGAATCTCCACAATGGCTTTTTGGAATTTTACAAGGAGGGATTTATAATGACCTCCGATTAAAATGTTGTGAAGAAATGGTAGATATGGGGTTTACAGGTTTTGGTTTTGGTGGGCTTAGTATAGGGGAACCTTTTGATAAGAGTATTTCAGCAGTTGAGACAATGGTAGATGTTCTACCGTCAAAAAAAATAAGGTACTTTATGGGGTTAGGAATGCCTTTACAGATTCTTGATATGGTTGAGAGAGGTGTTGACCTTTTTGACTGTGCAATGCCAACTCATATAGCAAGAACCGGTTCCACAATTACCTGGAGTGGTAAGATAAATATTAAAGCAGGAAGGTATAAAAAGGATTTTACTCCGTTAGACCAAGAGTGTGATTGTTTTGTTTGTAAAAATTATACAAGAGCTTATATAAGACACCTCATTAAAACAAATGAAATACTTGGACTTAGGTTAAATTCTTACCATAATATATATTTTACAATAAGGTTTATGGAGGAAATTAGAAGGTCCATTAAAAACGGTGAATTTAAAAAATTTAGCAAAAACTTCAAAAAGAAGTATAATATATAATTCTATGAGAAAGGTATTAAAAATTTTCTTAATAAATAACGCATAAAACAATAGGAGGCTGATATGTTTTTAGGACAAGCACAGGTAGCGGGTGGGGCACAGAATCCACTTTTAGGTATTTTACCGCTTATTTTAATCTTTTTTGTTTTTTATTTTCTACTAATTCTTCCTCAGCAAAAGAAACAGAAACAACATAATAAAATGCTCAGCGAAATTAAAGAAGGAGATAAAATAACAACTGTCGGCGGTATCTTAGGCACTGTCGCAAAAATAAAAGATAATATTGTAACTGTTGAATTGAAAGAAGGTGTTAAAGTAGATTTTGTTAGAAATGCTATCGCTCATATAAAAAGAGAAAACACCCCTGAAAAATAAGTTTGTTGTTAACTTTTAATAATATATAAAAGATAATTATGTTTGTTGGGACATTGACTGTTGAACTCATAATTCCTGGATGTAACGGACTTAAAGATAAGAGAAAAGTTATACGCTCTATTCAAGATAAATTAAAAGCAAAATTTAATATAGCGATTGCTGAACTTGAATATCAAGACAAGTGGCAAAGAAGCACTATTGGGTTATGTACAATCAACAGCCGTAAATCAGAAATTGAATTAACTTTGTTAAGAATAAGCGAAATACTTAACGATAGTTATAATTTTATGGTTATAAAAGAAAGAAATAATATAGACACTCTTAAGGAATATTAAATGAAAGAAAACCTTGCTTCACAATATGACCCAAAGGGGATAGAAACAGAACTTTACGAGTTCTGGGAAAAAAATGGGTATTTTAAGGTAAATAAAAATAAAGATAAAGAATCTCTTGACCCTTACGTTATTGTTATACCACCACCCAATGTAACTGGTTTTTTACATATGGGGCACGCCTTAAATAATACTATACAAGATGCTATTATTAGGCAAAAAAGGATGGAAAAATATGATGCGTTATGGGTTCCCGGTACAGACCATGCAGGTATTGCAACTCAGAATGTTGTTGAAAAGATGCTTGCCGATAAAGGAATTAAAAGATATGAGATAGGGAGAGAAAAATTTATTGAAGAAGTATGGAAATGGAAAGAAAAATATGGTTCACGAATAATTTTTCAACTTAAGGCTCTTGGAGCCTCTTGTGATTGGGATAAACTAAGGTTCACAATGGACCAATCTCTTTCTAAGGCTGTAATTGAAGCCTTCATCCATCTTTATAATAAAGGTTTGATATACAGAGGTGAAAGAATTATCAATTGGTGCCCTCGTTGCACAACTGCTTTATCTGATGAAGAGGTTGACTATAAGGATGAAGAGGGTCACCTATATTATATAAAATATCCAATTGTCTCAGGCGGTTATTTAGTTGTTGCAACAACAAGGCCAGAAACAATGCTTGGCGATACTGCTGTTGCTGTTAACCCAAAAGATGATAGGTTTAAACACTTAATAGGCAAAGATATTAAACTTCCTTTAATGAACCGTATAATAAAAATCATTGGAGACAATTTCGTTGACATAGAGTTTGGAACTGGTGCTGTAAAGGTTACACCCAACCATGACCCTAACGATTTTGATATTGGAGTTAGGCATAACCTTGATTCTGTGACTGTAATAGATAAGTATGGGGTTATGAATGAAAATGCAGGAGAGTTTGAGGGGCTAAATAGGTTTTTATGTAGAGAAAAGATTATTGAAAAACTGGAAGCAGAAGGATTGCTTGAAAAAATTGAACCATATTCTAATAGGGTAGGGTGTTGTTATAGGTGCGATACTGTAATAGAGCCATATCTTTCTAAACAGTGGTTTGTTTCAATGAAAACTTTAGCTATTCCTGCTATTAATGCTGCTGAAAATGATAATATAAAGTTTTATCCTGATAGATGGAAGAAAGTTTATTTGAAATGGCTATACGAAATAAAGGATTGGTGTATAAGTCGGCAGATATGGTGGGGACATAGGATTCCTGTATGGTATTGCAACTCTTGTTTTACAAATGATAATAACGAAAAAGGGACCTTTGTGTCTAACGGTAAACCAGAAAAATGCCCTTTCTGTGGTTCTTCAGATATTTATCAAGAAACAGATGTTCTTGACACCTGGTTTTCTTCGTGGTTATGGCCTTTCTCAGTTTTTGGATGGCCGGCTAAAACAGAAGAACTTGATACTTTTTACCCAACTAACACTCTTGTGACAGCGCCAGATATACTTTTTTTCTGGGTAGCCCGTATGGTTATGGCTGGTTACGAGTTTATAGGTGAATCACCCTTTGAAAACATATTTATTAACGGAACTGTTAGAGATAAAACCGGCAAAAAAATGAGTAAATCTCTGGGGAATGTTATAGACCCAGTTAAATTGATTGAAGAATACGGTGCTGACAGTTTAAGGTTTAGTTTAATTTCAATGACTGCTTTAGGGCAGGATGTATTCTTGTCGCCAACTTTTTATATTAAAGGTAGGAATTTTACCAATAAAATTTGGAACGCTTCAAGGTTTATATTGTCGTCTGTAGAAAAAGAAGATATTCAAAAGGTAGATTTAACAATAAAGAAAGAAGACCTTAATTTTGTTGACTTATGGCTGCTTTCAGAGTTGGAGTTGCTTATAAAAAAAGTTGATGAATCGATGAAACTATTTCGCCTCAACGAAGCTCTAAATTATCTGTATGATTTTTATTGGCACTACTTCTGTGATTGGTACCTTGAAATTTCTAAGGTATATGATGGAAACAATTATTTTAAGGAAAACGTTCTACCTATACTTTTTTATGTGAATATTACTTTAATGAAGTTGCTACACCCTTTTATACCGTTTATCACTGAAAAGATTTGGCAACTTACCTCTAAATATTGTGATATGGAAACAGATAGTATTATTGTAAGTAGTTGGCCTAAAAAGAGTGATTTTTACGATGTTGAATCTTGTAACAGTGTTAATAATCTAATAGAAATTATTACTACAATAAGAGATATTAGGACACGTTTTAGGATTCCTTTGGCTAAAAATATTGATTGTTTTTTTGAAAAAGAGTTTGACACTCTTGAAACTGGTATCATAAAAAGGCTTGCAAGCATCGAAAACATTAAACCGTTTAACATAGATACCCCAAATATTAAGAGTCTTATTGTAAAGAACCTAACCCAAGGGAAGTTTGGCATTTCTCTTGCAGGTATAGTGGATTTTACAATTGAAGAGAAGAAACTTCAAAAAGAGAAAGAAAAACTAGAAGATATACTTGTAAGGATAAAAAATAAACTTACTAATCCTGAATTTTTGGAAAAAGCACCCGATGAAGTAATATCAAAAGAAGAAGAAAAGAGAACTCAGATCCAAGAAAAAATAGAGAATATACAGAAAGATATAGATTTTATAACTGGTGGAAATTAGTAATTACTTATGTATTTAAGTTAGCGGGTAAAGATAAAGTCGTCGAAGGCGAAAAAAAATGCACCTCTCTTTACCTTCTCCCTTGAGGGTATTAGGGTAGTAAGTCCCCAAGGGTTTGCAGAGAAGTTAATGGGATGAGGTTACCCTTGTATGTTATTCTGGATTTATCCCGAACACCCCCCGAGGGGCTGAAGGCAAAAGATGGCAATCTCCGCCCCACTCGCCTCTCCCCTTAGGGAAGAGGATTCAAGGTGAGGGGAGGTTGTTAGCAGGCGAGGAAAAAAAACAAAATTAGAACATTTTATAAAAAATGCAAAATAAAGGAGAAAACAAATGGATGCATTAATAGATTTAGGTGGAACACAAGTTAGAGTAAAAAAAGGTTTGGAGTTTACCATACTAAAATTGAAAGATAAAAAAGTTGGAGAGAAGGTAGAGTTTACTCCAATATGTATACTTGACGATAAAGACTCAATTATTGTTGAGGAAGAAAAACTTAAAAATTTTCTTGTTCAGTGTGAAATTATTAGCGAGAAAAAGGGTAAAAAAATCTATTCTTTTAAGAAGAAAGCTAAAACAGGATATAAGAGAGGTATTGGGTATAGAGATAGTTTGATGGTTTTAAAGGTGGAGAATATTGTCCAAAAGTGAAAAATATTGACCAATTACCTAACGAACCATTTGTAGGTAAAAAGATTTTTCTTGTCAATTTTAAGAAAAGATATACCAGAGATACACAAGAAGAAATTACTGAACTCCAATCGTTATCTCGCACTCTTGGGTTTGTAATTCTTAAAGAATATTTAATTAAACTTAACTATGTTAATCCTGCTACTTATCTCGGGGCAGGTAAACTAAATGAATTAAAGAAAGATACAGATGTTTTAACCCCATCTTTTATTGTTTTCAGTGATGACTTATCACCTATCCAACAAAGAAATTTAGAAGAATCTTTGGGTTTACAAGTTATAGATAGAACTGGACTAATTCTTCATATATTTGGTAACCACGCTAAAACCAAAGAAGGTAAGATTCAGGTTGAATTGGCACAACTTGATTATATTCTTTCTCGCTTGACCGGACACGGTATTGAACTATCAAGAATAGGAGGAGGTTTTGCTACAAAAGGTCCTGGCGAAATGAAACTTGAGGTTCATCGTAGAAGAATCAAATCTCGAATATATAAGTTAAGGCGCGAAATAAAAGGTGTAGAAAAACACCGAAAAATTATAAGAGAATCAAAACGCAGAGAAAATTTTCCTGTAGTTGCTCTAATGGGGTACACAAATGTTGGTAAAAGTAGACTTTTGAATAGGTTGAGTTCTTCGGATTTATATGTAGCAAACAAATTGTTTGCTACTCTTGACCCAGTTACCAGGGCTGTTCATATTGGTAATGAAAAAATATGTCTTGTAAGTGATACTGTTGGACTTCTTTATAATATACCGCACCATTTGATAGAAGCGTTCAAATCAACACTTGAAGAAGTAAAATACGCTGACCTGATAATGGTTGTTTTTGATATATCAAAAAACAATCTTGCACGACAGAAAGACACTGTTTCTGACGTTTTCAAAATGCTTGGTGTAGACGATAAAAAAAGGATAGATGTTTATAATAAGATAGATTTATTGGCACCAGAAGAAAAAAACATTATGCAGAACAATCTAAGTGATGGCGTTCTTGTTTCAGCTGTTACAGGCGAGGGGATAGAAAACCTTAAAGAAAGGTTAAGGGAAAATCTGTATGACTATGAAAGAGTTTGACAAAGAAACTTTACTAATAGATAAGATAGTTGCTCTTTTTAATAATGAAGATAATTTTATTATAACTTCTCATTATAATATTGATGGAGACGGGCTTGGAAGTGAAATAGCCATATATCTTCTCCTTAAAAAACTTGGAAAAACTGTTGAGATAGTTAATCAAGATAAAGCCCCTGAAATCTATAATTTTCTTCCTTATATCAATGATATAAAAAACTCCCCGAGCAAATCTCTTGCTGAGCCAAATGTAAGTATAGTTTTAGATTGTGGCACTCTGGAAAGGGCAGGAGAAATTGCTTCCTTTGTTAAAAAAACATCTACTATAATTAATATTGACCACCATTTTTTGAATACTTGTTTTGGGACAATTAATTTTGTTGATGCTGGTTACTCCTCAACAGGAGAGATGGTACTGAAGGTCCTGGAAAGATACGACCAACTTTCAAAGGAGCAAGCGATCTGTCTTTATACTTCAATAATTACAGATACAGGTAGTTTTATATATAATGTAGGTAAAAACACTTTAAACGCTGTCCAGAAATTACTCGATACAGGTATATCCCCTGCAGAAATATCTGGAAAAATTTATATGCAAAAACCTTTAAAATATATTGAGTTGCTTACTCTTTCTTTACAAACTTTAGACTATAACCTGAAAGAAAAAATTGCTTGGATGTATGTTGACAAAAAAATGTATGAAGCAACTAAAACAACAGCAGAAAACACAGAAGGTTTTGTAGAGATGTTGCTTGCTTTAAAAGAATTTAAAACTGTTTTTTTATTAAAAGAAGACAAGAATATTAAGGTTAGTTTAAGAAGTAAGGATGGGTATGATGTAGAAACGGTTGCAAGAAAGTTTGGTGGGGGTGGGCACAAACAGGCAGCAGGGTGCGAGTTGGAGAATTTATCTATATCAGAATCTATTAAAAAAATTGTTGCGGAGATTAAAAAGAATAATGAACGGAATAATAGTGGTAAATAAACCGTCAGGTATTACTTCCTACGATGTAATAAGGTTTTTTAAAAGAAAATATAATATTAAAGAAAAGATTGGTCATTCAGGAACCCTTGACCCTCTTGCGCAGGGGGTTCTTGTTGTATGTATAGGTAAAGCAACAAAATTAGCTACTATGTTTATGGGAATGGAAAAAGAGTACGTGGCAAAAATGGTTCTTGGAAAAAAGACTGATACCGACGATATTGACGGAAAAGTAGTAGAAGAAAATCCAGTATCTGTGGATGAATCTCAAGTTATGGAAGTAGTTAGGGGATTTAAAGGAGAGATTGAGCAGATACCGCCTATTGTTTCTGCTATTAAGCATAAAGGTAAGCCACTATACAAACATTATAGAAAAGGTGTTATAGTTGCACCTTCCCCAAGAAAAGTTTTTATTAAAGATATTGAACTTTTAAATCTTCAAATACCCTATATACAATTTAGGGTTGTTTGTTCAAAAGGAACTTATATTAGAGCCTTATGCAGAGATATAGGTAATAAACTTGGTTGTGGAGGAACACAAACAGAATTAAAGCGAACCAAGGTAGGTAATTTTCTCATAAAAGATAGTTATACACTTGAAGATATAGAAACTATGGGGCTAGAAAAAGTCTTTATAAAGATGGAACAATTGTAAGAGGTAATAATGAATATGGAGAAAAAACTTATTATAAGCGTTGCAGGAATTAGAGGTATTTACCCGTTACCATTATCTCCTGAAACTGTTTATAAATTTGGATTTGCCTTTGGAGTTTATTCAAGCGGTAAGGATGTTTTTGTAGCGCAAGATACACGAATTAGCGGTTCAACTTTAAAGTATGCTCTTTTGTCTGGGCTACTTTCTGCTGGAATAAATGTTATAGATCTAAATGTTGGCTCAACTCCTCTACTTACATACATAATAGAGAAGAATCCCAATGTATGCGGTGTTATGATATCTGCAAGCCATAACCCTAAAGAGTATAACGGTTTAAAGTTTGTATCATCTAAAGGGACCTTTCTAAATGAAAAAGAAGGGGCAGAGTTTTTAAGTATATATAAGAATATTGATTCTTATCAAATACCTTCTCAACCTGGTAAAATAATTTCCTCTCAAAACGAAACATATAGAGAATCTTTTTTTAATGATATATATAATAAAGTGAACCTTGCAAAAATAAGAGAGAGGAAATTTAAAGTAGTTGTTGATGTTTGCCAAGGGGTAGGGGCTTTTGAAACCCGTTTGTTTTTAGAAGGACTTGGTTGTAAGACGGTGGTTATAAACGCAGAACCGCCCGGTGTCTTTTCTCATAATCCTGAACCGTTACCTGAGAACCTTAAAGAGTTATCTAAAAAAGTTGTTGAGGAAAAAGCAGATATAGGGTTTGCTCAAGACCCAGATTGTGATAGGTTGGCATTTGTTTGTGAAGATGGGGTTATACCTGGTGAAGAGTTAACCCTTGCATTATCGGTATTAAATATTCTTGAAAAAGAGAGAGGCTCTGTTGCAGTCAACTTGTCTACCTCTTCAATTATTGAGTATGTATCAAATATGTTTGATGTAAATGTTTACAGGAGTAAGATTGGTGAGGTAAATGTTGTTGAAAAGATGAAAGAAAAGAATGCTATTATAGGTGGTGAAGGTAACGGTGGAGTTATTTTACCTTCAATACATTACGGTAGAGATAGTTATGTTGCAATGGCTCTTATACTTGAACTTATGGCAGTTAAAGATAAAAAAGTTTCCGAAATACTATCAGTTTTACCAAGATATATTATGATAAAAGAAAAATTGGTATTAGAAGAAGTCAAGAAAACCAGTATATTACAAGCCATAAGAGATAAATATAGTAAAAACGAAGAAGTAAACCTTGATGATGGTATAAAAATTATAAGAAAAGATGGCTGGATACATATTAGACCTTCAGGGACAGAACCTATTTTAAGGGTATATGTTGAAGGAGAAAACCAATCTATTGCAAAAGCGTATCTTTCTGAAATATATCAGTTTGTAAATAGCCAATAATCCGTTATTAACAGTATCAAAACGGTCTTTTCAAATAAGATTTCCTATCAAAAAGTCAACTTTCTTAATTTAAAATTTAAGAGAATTAGTAAGGGATATTATTTTTACGAAAATCCTGAATTATCTCTATAGCCTCTTCTGGCTCTTCTGCTATCTGAAAAAGATTTAAATCTTGTTTTTCTATGTAATCGTCAACCAATAATCTCTTATCTAACCATTTAAGGAGCCCTTCCCAATACTCTTTACCCATAAGCACAATAGGAAATTTGTGAATACGTCGAGTCTGTATCAATGTAATGGTTTCAGCAAACTCATCAAGAGTTCCATAGCCGCCTGGGAAAATAATAAATCCTTTTGTATACTTTAAAAACATAACTTTTCGCGTGAAAAAATACTTAAAAGATATAAGAGTTTTAATGTAAGGGTTAGGTTTTTGTTCGTGTGGAAGTTCTATATTAAGCCCAATAGAATCCCCATTAGCAAGCGAAGCGCCTTTGTTAGCTGCCTCCATTATACCGGGTCCTCCACCAGTAATAACAGAATAACCTTCTTTTACAAGTAATTCCCCAGTTTTAACGGCTTTTTTATACCAAATATTATCTTCCTTAACTCTTGCTGAACCCCAAACTGTTATCCCGTTTTTAGTTTTTTCAAGAGCTTCAAACCCTTCAACAAACTCAGCCATTATCCTAAAGATACGCCAAATATCAGTCTCATAAAAATTTTTCATCTTCTACTCCTTTGTTTGGATGTTAAATAATGTTTATATTACTTTTATTGCTGTTTTGTGGAGTTGGGAGGAGTGTTTTTAAATGACGTGGCAATCTCCTCTTTTATCCTTGCCTATGTCTTTACCCTTTCCGTTCTGTTCTTTTAACAGTAAGTTTAAAATTAGTGATATCAATTACTTCAACCTCAGTATCAGCTGGGATTTCTTCTTCATTTGAAATACCTGTCCAGTATTCTCCGTGAACAAAAACTGTTCCTTCAGGTGATAAAGCAGTTAAAGTCTTACCTTTCTCCCCTATCATACCTTCTTTTCCTGTAGTAACTTTCTTTTTCTTTGTTCTAATTATAAAGAATAATGACAAAAAGAGCATCAAAGAAACAAAAAATGAAATTGTAAATATTAAAAAATATGGGATATTAACATCTGCAGTAGGTTTAAACAGAAGCATAGAACCTAAAAAAAGAGAAACGATACCTGAAATAATAAAAAGCCCAAAGGAAGCGGTAACAGCTTCTATTGCAAAAAAGATAAGACTTGCAACAATAAGAAAAATTCCAGCAATATTGATAGGTAATGCGTGGAGGGCAAAAAAAGCAAGAATTAAAGAAATAGTTCCCACTATTCCTGGCACTCCAAAACCAGGGTTATAAAACTCAAGTAGAATACCTGCAAAACCAATCATCAACAATATATAGGCTATATTTGGGTGTGCTATAACTTTTAGAACATCTTCTTTAAAACTCTCTTTATATGGAATAATTTTCGGATTTTTAGTATTTAAAATAGTTTCACGTTCATTTATAATAATTTTTTTACCATCTATTTCAGAAGTAAGTTGGAAAATATCTTGGGAAATAACATCAATAACATTCTCCTTAAGAACTTCTATCTCTGTTGAAGAAATACTTTCTCTGACAGCTTTTTCAGCCCACTCGGGATTTCTTTTTCTGTGAACAGCAATACTTTTAATAAAACTTACTGTATCATTTACAAGTTTTGTATTTACAGTTTCATCAGAGTTTGAGGTAAGACTAACTGGGTGAGCAGCTCCAATATTTGTTGCAGGGGACATAGCAATGATATGACTTGAAAGAGCAATAAAAACACCAGCTGAAGCACACTGAGCCCCCCTGGGAGATATGTAAGATATAACTGGAACTTCGCTTGATAAAATCTCTTGTACAATCTTTCTTGTAGAGGATAACAACCCACCTGGTGTATCTATAACAAGTATAATAAAATCGGCTCTATTTTTTTCTGCTAACCTAATAACACTCTTTATTTGATAATAGGTGATAGGTCCAATAGAACTATCAACATTTAATATGTATCCTACATTCTCTTTTGAAAACAGTTTTTGTGGTGAGACTAAAAGCGTTACTAAAAGTATTAAAAATAATATCTTTTTCATAACCTTTAATTTACTTTAATTTACTGCAAATGTCAAAATTCTACAAAAGAAATGCAAAGGCAGGTTACTGAAACAAGTTTAGGATGACTAAATAAGAAGAAAGAATGCAAAAAAATCTTAAACCCCCTTCAAGTTTCTTATTTTCTTGTTTTCTGTTATAATGATAGGACAATTTATTAACACTTAAACTTTGACCAAAAAAGGAGTCAATATAATGGAAAAACTTACTAAAATAAGGCAAGTAATAGGTAAGGAAAAAGAAAATATAAAAAAGTTTCTTGAATCTCTTGTCAATCAGAACAGTTACACTTATAACACCGAAGGGGTAGATAAGGTTGCGGCTATTTTAGGTACCGAAATGCCCAAAGTTTTTCAACATCAAACAGTTGATGGTGGTGTTAAATATGCAAAGCACCATATTTATACCAAAGATGGAAAATATGATAAACCTGTTGTTCTTGTTGGACATATGGACACCTTATTTAAACCAGATGTACCTTTTAATAAACTTTACGAAAAGGGCGACAAATTAATAGGTCCTGCAGTTAATGATATGAAAGCAGGTCTAACGGTAATAGTTTGGGCTTTAAAAGTTCTTGATATCTGCGGCCTTCTTGATGAAATACCAGTGAAAGTTGTTTTTAATTCAGAGGAAGAGACAGGTTCATTAGATTCTAAAAAAATCTTTCTTGGGCTAAAAGACAAAGTTGTTAAAGGTCTTGTTTATGAAGATGGAGGAGTAGGTGGTACTGTTGTCACTAAAAGGATTGGTATTACCGATTATACCCTCGAAGCTACTGGGGTAGCTGCCCACGCAGGGTTATACTATGGGTCCAAAATAAGTGCTCTATTAGAGATAGCCCATAGAATTGTATGGTTAGAATCTCTTAATCTTGGAAGAGACAGGTTAACTATAAACGTTGGAATGGCGCAAGGAGGACTTGCTACTAACATTGTGCCAGATAAAGCAGTATGCAATTTTGAGATAAGAGTTTGGGATGAGTCTGAACTCAACACAATGCTCCAAAAAATTGAAACTTCAATATTAAAACCTACGGTTGATGGTTGTAAACTTAATTTGATTAAAGGTAAACACCGTCCACCGTTAGCAGAAAGTCAAGAAGGGACAAAACTTTTTAACCTTGTTTCAGAAGTTGCTTCTTCTATTGGGCAGAAAGTAATAGAAGAACACCGCAGTGGTGGCTCTGATGCCAGTTGGCTTTCCTCTGTTGGAGTACCTTCAATCGATGGTCTTGGTCCTGTGGGTGACCTTGATAGAACAGAAGATGAATATATTTTAACGGAAACTCTTTTTGAAAGAATAGAACTGACTGCTGCTCTTCTTTTGTCATCAAAATTGTTTGAAAGTTGAAGGTAAGCACATTATTTAGCGGTTGGAAAAAGTATGTATGGAGGTAGTTATGAACAGAGTAGAAATTTATGATACAACCTTAAGGGATGGTTCTCAGGGAGAATCTATCTCTTTTTCATTATCTGATAAACTTGGAATTGCAGAAAAACTCGATTCTTTTGGAATAGATTTTATTGAAGGCGGTTGGCCAGGTTCTAACCCAAAAGATATAACTTTTTTTAAAAAAATCAGAAACAAAAAATTAAAAAAATCAAAAATTGTAGCCTTTGGAAGTACAAGAAGAAAATCTGTTTCTGCTAAAGACGATAATTTTCTTAAAAAACTTATTGAGAGTCAAACCGAATGTGTTGCAATATTTGGGAAGGCTTGGGATTTACATGTAACTGATGTTTTTAAGACAGATTTAGACGAGAATCTGTTTATGATTGAAGACTCTATAAAGTATTTATGTAGTATGGGGAAGAGGGTTTTTTTTGACGCTGAACACTTTTTTGATGGATATAAAATGAATCCTGAGTACGCAATGAAAGCTTTACTTGCTGCCGCTGAAGGAGGCGCAGAAAAGATTGTTTTATGCGAAACAAACGGTGGTACGCTACCTTTTGAAATAGAGGAGATTATCAAAAAAGTTAAACAACAAATAGAGTTACCAATAGGTATCCATACCCATAACGATGCGGGGCTTGGTGTTGCAAATTCTATTTCTGCTGTAAAAGCAGGTGTTACACATATACAAGGGACTATTAATGGTATAGGTGAAAGATGTGGAAACGCTGATTTATCAATAATTATTCCTATATTAAAACTTAAAATGGGTTTAGAGTGTCTTGAAAAAGATAGTTTAGTTCATCTTACAGAAATCTCTCGTTTTGTGTATGAGAAAGCAAATATTGTTCCCCCTAACTCTCAGCCGTTTGTTGGTTTTAGTGCTTTTGCTCACAAAGGTGGAGTTCATATTGATGCTGTTGGAAAGAATCCTCGAACCTATGAACATATAAATCCAGCACTTGTTGGAAACGAAAGGAGAATACTTCTTTCTGAGTTGTCTGGAAAAAGTACTATACTTCAAAAGACTAAAGGTTTTGAACTTGAGAAGAAACCAGAGGTTATAAAAAAACTTCTTGATACTGTTAGCAAACTTGAAAATCAAGGGTATCAATTTGAATCGGCAGAAGGTTCCTTTGATATAATGGTGAGAAAATCTATAGGCGAGTATAAACAATTGTTTAAGATAGAAGGGTTTAGGGTGATTGTTGAAAAAAGAGGTAAAAAGGTTGTCTCAGAGGCGACAGTTAAAGTAAAGGTTGGAAGAGAAACTGCCCATACTGCAAGCGAAGGTAACGGTCCTGTGAACGCATTAGATAATGCTTTAAGGAAAGCCTTGGTGAAGTTTTATCCTGAAATAAAAGATATGAAACTTACAGATTATAAAGTAAGAATCTTACAACCTGAGCAAGCTACCGCTGCTGTTACAAGAGTTGTTATAGAAACAATCGACGGGACTTCTACCTGGGGCACTCTTGGTGTTTCTGAAAATATTATTGAAGCTTCCTGGAAAGCATTAATTGATAGTATAGACTACAAACTCCATAAATCTATTTGATGTGAGAAATTGCAAAGGCAGCCCCCCTCACCTTGCATCCTCTCCCTCAGAGGAGAGAAGAATGTAGGGTGGAATCTCGTTTTTACTATCTCTTGTTATGTTGGTTAAGTTTGTTATCCTGAAACAAGTTCAGGATAACAAAAGGGGGCGTTAAGGATGGTAAAGTGTGCGGGTAGAAAACAAAAAGAAGTGGAGAAGGGCTTACAGTAGTTTTATTTTGATGGAATATTAGATGGTTTCAATAAAAAAATACATTCTTTTTTTACTTTTTCAAAATATTTTACATAGTCTTTCGCCAAAGGAACCGATTCAATTATAACTGCGGTCTCATTGTTAAAAGCAAGGGCATAATATGTCCAATTGGTGCTTCCTATTACTACGTATTTCTCGTCAATAATAAGAAGTTTTGAATGTGTGGTTTTTTTTTCAGAATCGAAGAGAACAGTTACACCGTTTTTGGCAAGAAAAGCGCCTGTATTCATATTTTCTTTAGTAAGCGAAGAATCCTCCTTTCTTATACCACGATTAAAAATAACCTCTACCTTTGCACCTCTCTTTTTTGCTTCTGCTAATTCTTTAAGAAGAATATTTCCAGGACTTTTAGGGTATTTATCGTAATATTTTGATATATACATAATAAGGTAAACAGATTGTTTTGCCTCTTTAATTTTTGTTAAAACTTTTTCAAAATATTCTTCATTGTTGGCAGTAGATATTTTTCCAGAAAATTCCTGAGGAAATACCCTAAACGAGGAAGAGAGAAATAATATTAAAACAAAAAAGAACGAAACTTTAATTTTGATTTTCATTTAATTGAAATTTAGCAACAGCTGTTTTTAAATCAAACCTCTGCTGATAAAGAGCTTTACCAATAATAACGCCAGAAGGTTTATATTTAAGGTTCATAAGTTTTTGTATATCTTTTTCAGAGGTAACCCCGCCAGCAATAATTATTTCTTCAGGGTAGCACTTATCAAAAGCAAGTTTACCTAAAATGTTTTTAATGGAACCAATATCTATACCTTCAAGGGTACCATCTTTCTCAACATTTGTTAAAATAAATCTTTTATATCCTTTCTTCATAAATTCTTTTATAAGATAGTGTGGAGTTAAAGGGATAGTTACCTGCCACCCGCTTAAAGCGGTCTCTTCTTGCCTGTAGTCTATTGATACAATAATCTTTTCACGAATATCTTTCTCCAGACAATCCGGAAGCCCAAATTCAGGCAATTCTTTTTCTTGATTAAACTCTTTGCCTCCAGCTTGGTAAAACATTTTTATATCGTTTTTTGTAAAACCTTCCTCAAAAGCAAGAGGAATAATAAAAGCTGTACCAACAATAATATAATCTACACCTTTTTTTATAAGTTCGGAAATTCTTGTGGAAGACCTCATCCCACCACCAATCTGTATTGTGCAGGTGTTTTTTGCGTAAATATCTCGAACATTTATAATTTTATCTATCACTTGCTCTTCTTCAGGAGAAATATTTCCAGAATACGCCCCCCAAAGAAATATTAAATGTAATCGTTCAATTTTTGCAGTTAAATATTGTATAAAAGCGTCTTCTGGAGTAGGTTCATAATGACTTATTTTATTGAAATCTCCTTTATACAGTCTTACTATCTTGTCTTTTTTTATATCTATTGCGGGAATAATTAACATTTTCCTTTATCCTTTCTGTATATTTGCAGTTTGGAAAACTTGGGCATCCAAGAAACATCCCAAATTTACCTCTTTTAACAACAAGCGGTACATTACAAGTTGGGCACACTTTATCACCTACCAGTTTTTCTTCAAGTTTTTTTATGTTTTCAGACACCAACTCTTCGGCTTTTGTAAGCATTGGTTTAAATTCAGAATAAAATTTACTTATAAGTTCTGTCCATTGTACATCCCCCTCAACAATCTTATCAAGATTATCTTCCATTTGAGCGGTAAATTTTGTGTTTATTATATCAGAAAAATATTGGGTAAGAATATCGCTAACAAGTATTCCTATCTTTAATGGTATAAGAGTTCTCTTTTCTCTTTTAACATACCCACGGTTAAATAGTATGGATAGGGTAGGGGCGTAAGTAGAAGGTCTTCCTATCCCGTATTTCTCAAGTGTTTTTATTAGACTTGCCTCTGTATATCGTGGTGGAGGGTTGGTGGTATGTTCTTCTTTAATATAGTTGGTGACAGGTATTGTTTCTCCTTCTTTGAAGTCTGGAACATCTTTTTCACCTTGGTCTATCTTCACTTCCCATATTTTCATAAACCCATCAAAATGAATTGAGTTGTTAGTTGTTTCAAAGGTATACCTTCCATTTTCAGCAGTAAGAGTTACATTTTTAATTTCTGCTTCTTTCATTTGGCTTGCAACAAATCTATTCCATATTAAAGAATATAGTTTATGTTGTTCTTCGTTCAAATAGGGTTTTACCTTTTCAGGCGTCATATCAACAGAAGTAGGTCTAATTGCCTCATGAGCTTCTTGGGCTGTAGAAGATTTGCTTTTGTAAAAGAATGGTTTTTTAGGAAGATAATTCTCACCAAAAGTTTCTTTAATATGTTTTAATGCCTGGTTTAAAGCAGGTTTAGCGACTGAAGGTGAATCTGTTCTCATATATGTAATTAAACCTATGTTGTTATCTTCAATGGATATACCTTCATATAATTGTTGCGCATTAAGCATAGTCTTTGTAGAAGAAAAACTTAGCCTAATTGAAGCCTCTTGTTGCAAAGTACTTGTTATAAAAGGTGGATAAGGTTTAACCTTTCTGATAGATTCTTTTTTGTCTTTTGTAATAAGTTCGCCTTTATTTAAATTATCCAATATATTGTTAACATCATCAGGTTTTTTTAAAAAATGTCTATCAAGTTTTTTATCATCCATTCTTACAAGTTGCATAGTAAAACCTTTTCCTTCTTTCTCTACCTCAGCTTTAATAAGCCAATATATTTCTGGCGTAAAGGCTTCTATCTCTTTTTCTCTTTCAACAATCAATCTTAGAGCAACAGATTGAACCCTACCAGCAGAAAGGCCTCTTTCAAGGTTTTTTGCAAGAAAAGGGCTTAATGTATACCCAACAAGTCTATCTAATACACGTCTTGCTTGCTGAGAGTTAACAAGGTTAAGGTATATAGGTCTTGGGGAATCGAATGCCTTTTTGATAGCTTCTGGGATAATTTCGTGGAAAGCTACCCGTTTAACCTGGTCTAAATCTTTCCCAATTGAAAAAGCAATATGCCAAGCAATAGCTTCACCTTCTCTATCTTCGTCAGTTGCTAAATATATTTCATCACATTCCTGAGCAGCTTTGCGAAGTTTAGAAACCAAACTCTTTTTTGCAGAAATTATTTCATACTTAGGTTCAAAATTATTATCTATATCAATTCCAATCTTACTTTTTGGAAGGTCTCTTATATGTCCCATAGTAGACATAATCTTAAATTTGTTTCCAAGCATACCACCAATGGTTTTAGCTTTTGTTGGGGATTCTACGATTACTAATGGTTTACTCATTTTTAATCTCCTTTCTCTATTAAATTAGCACTATGCTCCTTCTCCTCTGTGGGATTTATCTTGAGTAGTTCCAAAGGAGAGAGAAGTATGGTTTATCCGCCTAACCTTTAAGTAAGCAGAGTTTTTTCTTTTCCCTTTTTATGTTTATCATAATACCTTAATAATAATCACTTTTTAACCTTTTATTATAATACTTTAAAAAAATAAGAAAAATTTTTAAATTTCTGTTATAATATACTAATGGACAAAACAGATAAAATAAAAATTGCCATTGTTACTGGCTCTACTGGGGGTCACTTTTTTCCCGGTCTTGCAATAGGGGAGCAATTACGAAATAAAAACAATGTAGATATCTCTTTTTTTGTACCACATAAAAATTATATACAAAAATGGCTTAAAAAGAAAGAGTTTAGTTTTGTTACTATACCTTATGCAAGGTTATCTTGTAAAGATATTTTCTCCCCATTAAAATTTATTTATGTTTTTTTTAGAGCTTTCTTACATTTAGTTCATAAAAGATTTAAGGCTATAGTTATTACTGGTAGTTATACCACAGTACCTTATTTACTTGCTTCAAAGGTACTCGGTATAAAGATTTTTGTCCATGAGCAAAACTATAAAATGGGCAAAGTAACCAAACTATCAAAATATTTTGCTGATAAGATAGCTATAACTTTTCCAGTTTTTGAGGGTTACCCTATTAGGAACACTTTTCATACAGGTTTTCCTCTTATTAAAGATTTTACTGAAAATTTTGATAAAAGCAAGATTCTTAAAGATTTTGGGTTCTCTTCCAAACGTTTAACTATTCTTGTTTTTGGAGGAAGCCAAGGTGCAGATTTTTTAAATAGACTTATTACCGAAAACGTGTCTTACTTAAAAGGTTTAGATTTACAGTTTTTACATCTAACAGGTGGAACTCCTGAAAAATTGCAAAGATTGTACGATAAAAATAGAATCTCAGCTAAAGTATTTAAATTCTACTTTGATATGGCACAACTATACAGTTGTGCTGACGTAGTTATTTGCAGAGCTGGAGCTGGAACTCTTACTGAGATTAATGCTTGGAAAATTCCTGCTGTCATAGTTCCTTACCCTTATGCAGGTGCACACCAAGCATTTAACGCTTCCTATTTTGAAGAAAGAGGAGGATGTGCAGTTATAAAACAGAATGAGAAAAATTTGAAAGAGTTTCCTCATTTCTTTGATAATTTTCTTAAAAACAGAAGCGAAATACAGAAAAATATGAAAAATTTTTCTATCGTTGATTTTGAAGAAAAAAATACAAACTTAATACTTGGATTGGTAAAAAATGAAAAATAATCTACTTGAGTCTTCCAAGAAAATATATATGACTGGTATTGGTGGTACAGGAATGAGCGGTCTTGGAAGAATGTTGTTAAATATAAATAAAGAAGTCGTAGGTTCTGATAAAACATACTCTACTGTTTTAGATGAGTTGAAAGCTAAGGGTGCAAAAATACATTTAACTCAAACAAAAAAAAATATAACTAAAGATATAAATATATTTATATATTCTCACGCTGTTGCTCCTGATAATCCTGAATATATAAAAGCTCTTGAGTATGGTATTCCTATGCTAAGTTACCCTGAAGCAGTTGGGTTGCTTATGAAAACCAAAAGAGGTGTTGCTGTTGCAGGTACCCACGGTAAAACTACAACTGCCTCTATGGTTGTATCTATATTACAGTCAGCTGGCGCTTGTCCATCATTTCTTATTGGTGGGCAAATGCTAAACTCAGGTAACAACTCAGGTGTTGGGGCGAGCGATTTTCTTATAGTTGAAGCCTGTGAATATAGAAGGTCATTCTTAAACTATTCACCTGAGATTGCAATTGTAACAAATATTGAAAAAGACCATCTCGACTATTATAAAAATATTACAGAAATAAAAAGAGCTTTCAAGCGTTTTTTTGGTAACCTCAAAGCTGGTGGAAAGATTATCTACTGTTCTGATGATAAACACACAACTAATGTTGCCAATAAATTAAAGGATAAATCAACTATCTCTTACGGTATTTTGTCTGGAGATTACCGCGCAGAAAATATAAAAGTGTTTGAAGATTTTACACAGTTTGATTACTGCTATAAAAAGAAAAAGATAGGTACCATAAAATCTAAAACACACGGACACCACAATATTTTAAATTCTCTTGCTTCAATGATATGCGCCGACTGTTTTGGTATTCCTTTTGAACTTATTAAAACAGGAATCGAAGATTTTAAAGGTGTTCATAGAAGGTCTGAGGTACTTGCTAATATAAAAGGGATAACTGTGATTGACGATTATGGACATCACCCAACAGAAATTACCTGCACTTTAAAATCAATGAGGAAGTTGTTCCCAAAATCAAGACTTATTGTTGTTTTCCAACCTCATCAACATAGTAGGACAAGAATTTTATTGAAAGATTTTGCAAAATCTTTTAATCTTGCTGATAAAATTATTGTGCCTGAAATATTTTTTGTAAGAGATTCTTTGCTTGAAAAAAAACTTGTTACTTCACAGGTTCTTGTTGACAAAATCAATTTGAACGGGCAGGAAGCGATATATTTACCTTCGTTTGACGAGATAGTCGATTATCTTGCTGATATTTCTCAACCAGGAGACGTTATCCTTACAATTGGAGCAGGTCCAGTAGATACAATTGCTAAAGGGTTAATCGCAAAATTAAATGTTTAATATGAAAACAAAAGTTCTTACAGTAAAAGAGATTGTTCAAATAGAAGAAAAAACAGAAAAAGAGATTGGGATTACACGCAAAATTCTAATGGAAAATGCTGGCAGGTCTCTTGCAGAAATTGTTTTTAAAAAACTTTCTAATTACAAAGATAAAAGAGTTTGGATTTTTTCAGGGAAAGGCAATAATGGGGGAGACGGCTTTGTTGCGGCAAGGTATTTATTCAATTTTGGAGTTCCTGTTAAAGTCTTTTTTCTTGGCACTCCAGACAACTTTACACAATTATCCTTTACAAATTTCAATATTTTGCATAAAATGAATATAATAACTTATTCAGTTGATAAGTTAAAATTACATAATTTCAAGGTTGAAGCACCGATTTTAGTTGATGCTCTTTTTGGTTCTGGTATAAAGGGAGAACTTAAAGAACCAACATCTAAATTGGTCTCTAAAATAAATGAATCTAAAAAGTTTGTTGTATGTGCAGATATTCCTTCAGGATTAAATCCTGATACTGGAGAAGTTTGTGGTTCAGCAATTAAAGGCAACATAACTGTCAGTTTTGGTTTTTCTAAAAAAGGGTTTTATATAAACCAGGGACCTGAATATTGTGGTGAAATAAAAATTGTTGATATAGGTTTTCCTGCTTTTTTTTACAACGATTAAAGAGAGAAAAATGATTAAAAAAATTAAAATTGCAACAATAGTATTTAGTATGATTTCATTTTCACTTTCTTATGCAAAAGATAATGTAGAGATAAGAGGATTAAATTTTGGAACAAAGCAGAAGAAAATAGAGATAATTGATAAAATGGTTAAGTCAGGTAATAAAATATATTTACCTGAACTTGGGGCTGTTTTGAGTACTGAAAAGAACGATGAAGTTCGAACAAAAATTTCTTTTGCTCTTTTACAACTTGGTGATTCTACCTGCATCCCTTATTACAAAAAAACTCTTGATGATACATATTGGCAGGTACGACTATACGGAATACAAGGATTAGTTAAATATGGAGAAGAGACATCTGTTGAAGATTTTAAAAAAGGTATGAAAGATTCTTATTGGCAAGTAAGGTATTATTCAGCTATTGGGCTAAACAAATATGGTGATGAAACAACTGTACCTTTTATTGTATCAAAATTAACCGATACAAACCAAGATGTTAAAGCCAAACTTTTATGGGCTTTATTTAGTCTTATGTGGAAAGACAATTCCCGTGCAGCGTTCAAAAAGTTGCCAGATAACCAGATTAAACCATTACTTGATTCTGTTGACAACTTAGATCCAGAGGTTAGACTCCGAACATTATGGGCACTTGAGGCGTCAAAAGATAAAAGAGCGATTCCTTCTTTTATAAAGATGCTTGAAGATGAAAAAGACGAGATAAAAATAAGGGCTTTATGGGCTATAGAGAAATTTAAATCAGAAGATGCCAATAAAGAGATAGAGAGTCTTCTGTTAGAAGAATCCACACAGGTGAAGATAGAAAGCATTAAAACTCTTGTTAGACTAAAATCTTCTGAAAGCCTTACTGGTATATCTAACGCCTTAATTGATAAAGATGACAGGGTTAGAATGTACTCATTGTGGGCTCTTGAGAATTTTCGTGAACCTCTCTCTTACCCTTATATAGTTGAAAAACTTGGGGATAACTCACCTCAAATAAGGGAGTATGCTGAAAAATTAATCAGAGATATAAATGACCCTGTTTTTTATGAACTATTACAAACTTTTATTGATAATGACACATTTCCGCACAACTCAAGAATTAAAGCGTTTACTATTCTTGGCAATATTGGCAAAGGAGATTCTGTAAAAGAGTTTCTTATTGAAAAAGCAAAAGATGAAGATGCCTCTTTTAGACACTCTGCAATAAAGGCCTTATATAACACTTTTAGATATGACGATGATTACTTAAAAATTCTTGTTTACCAAGAAAGATACGAAAAGAACCGACAAGTAAAAAGACAGTCGAGTTTTCTAATTGGCAAGATAATAGATGAACTTTCATATAAAATAAGAAGCACTGATAAAAGAGAAAGAGAGGTTTCTTTAAATAAGATTGAGATTCTTTCTGGTTCAAGACAACTTACGAATTTATTACTTAAAATGGCGTACAGCAAATATCCCGAAGTTAGAGAAAAGATGCTTCTGATATCAAAAGAAGTTCCTTCTCGAACTTATGGCAGAAGTTTAAAAACCCTTATCCAAGAATCTGATATGAATATCAAAAAACTTGCGGCTTTTGCTATAGGGGAGTCAAAATATAGAGATGCAATCCCTCAATTAAAAGTTGGGACACGCCACTTTGACCCTGAATACCAAGTTATATGTGCGTGGGCTCTTGCTAAGATGAATGTTTCTGACGCTTTTCCTTTTGGAGTGAAATATATTCAAAGTAGCAATGTTGAGTACCAGAAACTTGCAGCTGAAATTTTTGTTTTTTTATCTAACAGGCGATCTTCAACTTATCTTCTTAGAAGTATGATAGATTCAGAGTTAGAAGTTAAACTTCTTTCTGCGTGGGCTCTTGCAAGAATAGGAGAAGATAAAGGATTAGAAACTCTCGTTAGGTTGTCAGAAGAATCTATAGAACCAATAAGAACTCAAGCGAACAGATATCTTTCAGATACAGGTATTCCTTCAACCCTAAGAAGAAGAGTACCACTAATTAGAGAAAAACTTGCCTTAGAAAAAATCGGCATAATGGAAATATCTTCCAAAGTAATATATGCAAAAACTGTTAAAGAAAAAATAGTTATAGATGGTTCTGATAAAGAAAGGTTTTGGAGGACATCTCAAAAGGAAGGTGACTTTGTTTTGATTGATGATGAAAAAGTCCCTTCAAACATCCAAACAAAGGTTGCTTCAGGGCACGACAAAGACAACCTATACCTTCTCTTTATCTGTGATGACCCGAACGCTACAAATTTAACACTCAATTCAAGGGATTTTATTACTGTTTCAATAAATCCATTAAATTCAGAAGATGAATGGTACCAGTTTGTTGTACATCCTTTGGGGGATATAAAATATAACTATGTATGGAAGTTATATCAGAACAATGAAACTCAAAAAGAAGGGGTATCAGGGTGGCAATCTGCAATCACAATAGAAAAATCAAGATGGGTTCTTGAAATGTCTATACCCTTAAAAGATTTACAGATAAATAAATCTCTATTGCATAGTAGCTGGGGTATAAATTTTCAAAGAGATTCCCAGCAAGTTCCGTTAACAACCTGGACAGGCAGAATTGATAACCCTGAACAATTTGGGATTATCAATTTCAGGGAGTAAAATGAAAAATATAAGAAATACTATTATTTTGGTTTTATTACTTTTAACTAACCTGTTAAACGCTTCAGAATGGTATAAGAATAATAGAAGATTAAAGTTCGTTTTTCCAGAAAAAGTATGGGTTTATATAGAAAGAGCAGATTTTTATGATTCTAAAGGGGATTTAACGAGGGCAGATTCTTATCTAAGATTAGCCAAAAGGAAGACCGACGAAGGAAAACCTTTCAACCCACACAACTGGCCAAAGGGATGGCCCCAGAAAGGGGAATCCTTGAAATTGTTAAAATATGCTTCCCCAGAGGCGTATCTTTACAGAATAATGGGAGATTTTGCATACCAACATAAACGACCAAAGGAAGCACTAATTAATTACTCCACATACCAGGAATTATCCATAATACCTGATACCGATTATATGATGAAGATGGCTAATATTTTTGAAAACGAAAAGATGTGGCGAGATGCAAAGGTTTTATATGAAGAAGTTATTAAATCTCTTGAATCGAAAAATTTTCACGGTAAAGTCTATTCAAACTCTTTATTAACAAGAAAAATTGATAGAATAAAGACAATATTAACTAAACCATCTGTTTTAACTTTAAATACTCTTTTTAGAAATATTCCAGAATTTATTAAAGAGGATATACAAAAAATAGTTTCTGAAGAGATAAACAGTATGGAGAATTATATAACTGTTAACAGACTTGCTGTTGATAAGAGTATGTCTGAGTTAGAAATAACAGTTGAAGATTTGTTAAAATATGAAGAAGAGTTGTCTAACCTTGGAAAGATGGTTAACGCAAATTATATTTTGAGACCTGTACTTACAAGAATAGACGATTATTATATTTTCCAGGTAGATGTTTTTGACCCGTTAAAGATTAAATGGTTAAAAACTTATGAATACAAAACCGAATCTTATGAATATTTACACAATTTTGTTAAAAGGTTTACTTACCAATTTCAGAATAAAGATATACCTGAAAACCTTTTTATCCCAGAAAATAAACTTTTATGGAGTTACGAAGCAGACAGTTTTGTTACAGATTTTAGTTTTTCCGAAAACTCTAAAAATATCATAATAGGAACTGAAAGTGGTTTAGTATCTATCCTTAACTCGCGAGGCACCCTTTTAAGAAAATTTAATTTACCAGAAAAAATTGTTAAAGTTTCAATTTCTCCGTGCGGACAATATTTTTCTTGGACGTCTTTAAACGGTATACTATATTTTGCTAGTCTTAAAGGCGGAATAAGCTGGAAACATAAAGTTAACAATTATGCAAGAGGCATAGATATTGCCAACGATGGTAGGTTTCTTGTTTATAGCATAAATAATGAAGTTGTTTTTAAAGACAAGAAAGGAGAAACTTTCTGGAAAGAACAACTTCCTCAATGGGTTTCTTCAATAAAGATATCTAATAGATCAGACAAAGTATTTATTGGTATGGAAAACGGTCAATATTGGGCTATCTCCGATGAAGGTAATGTCTTATGGAAGAAGAACCTTAATAACAGAGTTTTTAGCATAAAGGTTTCAAAAAACAATTATAATTGTGCAGTAACAGTTAGGGGTAGAACTTTTCTCTTTGATGAGATTGGAAACGAAATAATAAATTTTGAAGATGGACAAGATATTCAATATTCAGCGTTTAGTCAAGAAATATTAAAACTTATGACTGGTAAAAAGGGAAACTATTTTTATCTACTTTCTCAAGATAAGAAAAAATTATGGAGATATGACCTTTCAGGAAAAACATCTTTTATTTCAACACTTGATGATGGCACTTTTCTAACAACTGTAGAAGGAAAAAACATATTCTCTTTCAAAATTATATGGCTTTAAGCAAAACAACCTTAAATAAGGTATAATATAGGCATATTGAAACACCCTGATTTATAACATATCAGCAGTTTCAACAAAAACCAATTCGTTAGTATAATTTATAAAATATGAATGTTTTGTATTACAAATAATTAGTTTAAAATAAAGTTAAGCATTTGACTTATAATTGAAAAATTGCCCGTAAAACATAAGTATAAAAAAGTTTTAAAACGTTTGGAGAAACGGTATAAAAGGAGGTTTTAAAATGACAAGGGTAGGTATTCTTGGAGCCGGATTTATGGGAAATATGCACGTAAATGTTTACAATATGCTCCCTGATGTAAAAATAGTAGGTATTGCTGATATCAGAGGCGATAAATCGAAATCTCTTGCAACCAAAGCTAAGGCAATCCCTTATTACGATGCAGAACAACTTTTAACAAAACCTGATGTAACAGTAATAGATGTTTGTTTACCCACTTATCTACATAAAGAGTTTGTTATAAAAGCAGCAGAGAATGGCAAAGATGTTTTCTGCGAAAAGCCTATTGCGTTGAATGTTCAAGAAGCAGATGAAATGATTGAAGCTTGCAAAAAAAATAAGGTTAGATTTATGGTAGGACACGTAATTAGGTTTTGGAACGAGTACAAATATTTAAAAGAAGTGTATGAGAGAAACGAGTACGGTAACCTCAAAAGCCTTGTTTGTAGACGATTGTCTCCGTTGCCAACATGGAGTTGGGAAGATTGGCTCTTAAACGATGAACATTCAGGCGGTGCTTTACTTGACCTCCACATACACGATACAGACTTTATATTACACCTTATAGGAAAAAACCCTCAAAGAATCTGTACAAAAAGCGCAAAGTTGGAAAGTGTTTATTCACATATATTTTCAACCTTTACTTTTGATGATGACCTTATAGTTTCAGTTGAAGGTGGATGGGATTTTCCTTCTCAGTTTCCATTTGAAATGAGTTATACAGCAAAATTTGAGAAGGCGGTTGTAGCGTTTAATTCAAGAAGCAATCCTTCTGTTATTGTGTATGAATCTTCTGGAAAATCTATTAAACCTACTTTTGAAACTATTAAAGTTGAAGGCGAAGGTAATATAGATGAACTCGGTGGATATTTTCACGAGTTAAGATACTTCGTTGACCACGTCAGCCATAACAAACCGTTTAATATCATTACTCCTGAAGAAGCAAGACACTCACTTGCTGTGTTGATGCTTGAGAAGGAATCTATTGATAAAAACGCCGAAATAATCATATAAAGGAATACCATTATGAAATCAGGTTTTGTTTCTATTGTTGGAAGACCTAATGTTGGAAAATCGAGCCTATTAAATAGTCTTTTAAATACAAAGGTATCTATTGTTTCTTCTCATCCAGCTATTACTCGTATAAAAATTTTGGGGATATACAATTCACAGCAAGGGCAGATAGTTTTTCTTGATACACCCGGTTTTGAGAAGAGCAATACTGAACTTTCAAAAAATATGGTAAGGACTATTTTTAGTTGTGTTGAAGATTCCAACCTTGTCTTACTTTTAATAGATGCCTACGGGTGGCAAGAATATGATGAGAAAATTCTTGAAAGCTTAAAAAAGTTTAATAAAAAAATCATTCTTGTAATAAACAAGGTTGATGTTGTCCCTCAGAGAGAGTTTGTTTTACCTTTAATTGAGGAAAGTTTAGAGAAACACCCGTTTCTTGAGGTTGTTCCTATCTCGGCAAGAAGAAGTGATAATGTTACTCAACTTATAAAAACTATTTATCGCCATTTACCAGATGGAGAAGAGATTTTTCCTGCAGATATGAAAACAAATATTCCTCTTGAATATAATATAGCAGAAATAATCAGAGAAAAGGTGGTCAACAACACCTACCAGGAGATTCCTCAAAGTGTTGCAGTACTGGTAGAAGAAGTAAAACCTGGCAATAGAGATAAAAGAATGCTTGCCATAAGAGCAACCATTATTATCGATAGAGAGAATGTCAAAAGAATAATTATTGGTAAAAAAGGTGATAAGCTTAAAAAAATTGGCACTCAATCAAGGAAAGAACTTGAACAATTGCTCGGTAAAAAGGTATTTCTTGAATTATGGGTAAAGGTGATTAAAGACTGGAAGAATAGACCTGATATTTTTAGGAATTTTGGTTATGGTAATTTTTAAAAAGTGCGTGTTCAGTCTTTTCCCAAAAATGGGGTTTTCTTATATACTGGGAAAACCCTTTCCAAGCACCAAGACTCATCAAAAACCAATATATGGGCGATATAGAAGCCGCAAAAACAAGTTTATACCACCTTCTTTTAAGTACACCCCAAATATGTATCAGAACGAAAAAGAGATTTCCAACCAATAGTGCTATAGTTGAAATAAGAAGGAAATTATTTTCCATAACAAATTTATGCGGTTTGAAGAGCCATATCAATATCATTATCCAAGCAATAGGGTTGAAACATAATACAAAGAAGTTGCCACCTACAATAATATTGAAATGGAAAAAATTGATTAAACCAACCCTTTTAATTAGTTGTATAGGGTTTCTTAGATTAACAAAGTATGTTTGTATATATCCTTTCACCCATCTGCTTCTCTGTTTAAGCCAATTGTTAAGAACACTGTTTGCTTCTTCCCAGGTAGTTGTATCAAGAACTCTTGTAGTATAATGAGCTTTAAATATTCTAATACCTAAATCACAATCTTCTGTAACATTAAAAGGGTCCCACCCTTTAAGTTCAACAAGTTTATCTGTTCTAAAATGGTTGGAAGTACCACCAAGAGGCATAGGTGCTTTAATTGCATCAATTCCTGGTAAATAAAGGTCAAACCAAGAAGAATACTCAGCAGTGAACCATCTGGTAAGGATATTCTGGTATGGGTTATAATAGTTAAGTTTTGATTGAAGACAGGCAACGTTCTTATCTACTTTGCTAAAAGCTATTGCAGCTTTTTTTATCTGATTTTTTTCTGGGATATCTTCAGCGTCATATATAACAAGAAATTCACCTTTCGTTTGTAAAAGCCCATAATTTAGCGCTTTACCTTTTGTTTTTGGTTTAAAATCAGGTATTTCCAAAACCTTCCACCATTTAGGTAAAGTTTTGTCTTTTAAATACTCTTTAAATTTTATATCATCTTCTTCAACAAGAAGAAGAACCTCAAACTTATCACGTGGGTAGACAATGTTTTCTATAGCTTTAAACAATTGTGGAAATATTGCAGTCTCTTTATAAACAGGTAGAAGGACAGTATAAAATGGCCATATTTTTGTATGGGCTATTTCTATATCAGAAATTTTAATCTCACTTTTTAGTAAACTCCCAGAGACTATTAAAAGAAGTTTGTGGGTACAAACAATAAGATATAATATGGTGATAAGATAGTAAAAGAAGTAGTGTAGGAAATGTAAATCTTTTTTAATAAAAAAAATATAAAGAAAAATTAGAGAAATAGAAATTATAGTTAATTTTTGTGATAAACTTAAATTTGATGCAGCGTTATCATCAGGTATCGGTATCTGAGACTTTATATATTCAAGGTCATCTTTATTTTTGTTCATAAATTATTCTTTGAAACAATTAAGATGATAAGGTTGCCCTTCAATATTATAACAACTTTAACAGTAGGGTAAACAAAATCTTATTACTTTACTTTTTTTCCTTTTATCCCAATCTGAAATTTGGAATAATTTTTATAAAGAGTATCTAATTTCTTCTCTACAAGATAATTAACTGTTCCTACTGGGTAATTGCCTCTACTATTCTTTTCTCCTGCTGGTTTCCCTGTCAAAATTTCTATACCCATATCAACATTGCTTACTGCCCAAATGTGAAAATCACCCTTTTTTACAGCCTCTATAATCTCGTTTTTTAGCATAAGATGTTTTAGATTTTGGTGGGGTATGATAACACCTTGTTCACCAGTCAGTTTTTTAGATTTGCAGGTGTAATAAAAACCTTCAATCTTTTCATTAATTCCGCCAACAGGTTGAATTTCACCTTTCTGATTAACAGAACCAGTAACCGCTATCCCTTGTTTTATAGGTAACCCAGAAAGAGCTGAAAGCAACACGTAAAGTTCAGTCGATGAAGCGCTATCACCTTCTATCTCATCATAAAGTTGTTCAAAACAGATACTTGCAGAAAATGCTAAAGGTTTATTCTCTCCATATTTTTCGCCAAGGTACCCAGATAAAATCAAAAAGCCTTTGTTATGGATTGTGCGAGCAAGTTTAACTTCTCTATCAATATTAATCATTCCGTTTAATCCAGTGTAGACTCTTGCTGTAATTCTTGAAGGTTTACCAAAGGAATAGTCTCCCATAGTCATAACAGAAAGACCATTTATTTGACCAACAACAGCACCGTCAGTATCAACCATTAAGGTTCCTTCAGTAATAAGTTCTTCAAGTCTTTTTTCAGCAAGATTAGACCTAAACACTTTCTCTTCAAGAGCAGTTTCAATATGTTGTTTGTTTATAAACTCAGAATTATCCTGTACAGCCCAAAAGTTTGCTTCTCGAATAATATCAGCAATTTCAACAAACCTTGTAGTTAGTCTATTTTGGTCATTCGCAACTCTTGAACCATACTCTACAATACTACCGACCGCTTCTGCTTCACAATGCTTTAAATTTTCTTCGCTACAAATTTTACTTATCAGAGCGGCATAATTAGATACGCCTTGTTTATTTCTATTCATTACAACACTATAATCGGCTTTCACCTTAAAAAGTTTCTGAAACTCTTCATCATATTGGAACAACATATAATAAAGCATTGGATTACCTATAAGAATAATCTTAACATTCAATGGAATAGGTGCGGGTCTTAAAGTAGGGGTATTTACCAACCTAAACTGTTCGTTCAAATCTTCAATTATTATCTCGCTATTTTTAATTGCTCTTTTAAGGGTTTCCCAAGAAAAGTAGTTCTTAAGCACATCAATAGCTTGCAAGATTAAATATCCACCATTAGCTTTATGTAAAGCGCCCGGTTTTATCATAGTGAAATCTGTTACCATACCACCATATTGAGGCTTATATTCAACCTTCCCGCTTAAATTATAAGATGTTGGGTTTGGCTCTTTTATTACAGGTGCACCTTCAATACGTGAATTATCAATAAAAACATTAACCTGATACCTATATAATAGAGATTGTTTTTCTGGCAATCTGACACCCGGAAGTATCTCAACCTCTTTTTTATCTTTAAACTCCTCAATATTCTCAAGCATATCGTTTTCAACATCTTCAAGATATTTATATACAGGAAGGATATTTCTATATTTTTCTTTTAACTCTTCAATCTTAGGATGAATAGTAAATTTTGCTGTATTTTTTTCAATCTCATTAAGTTTTCTTTGAGCTTCCTTTTCAAGAGACCTAATAATTCTTAAAACCTTGGTTAATTCCTCATAAAGAAGTTCCTGTTTTTTTCTCAAAGTTTCACGAGCTGAATCCGTCATTGCATCTATATCTTTATCAGTTAAAGGTTTTCCACCAATAATAGGTACAAAAGCAACCCCTGCAGAGGTCTTCTTTATTTTGAAACCAGCAGCTTCTGCTCCTTTTTCCAGTTTATCAAATAGTTCATTTTTTTTAACCTGTAACTCTCTAATTATTGTTGTTTTATGTTCTTCATAAAGTTGACTTTCAAATGCTTTGGGAAGTTCAACAAGCAGTTCTCCTACAAGTTCGTCCATCTCTTTTTTAAATACGACTGCTCGCCCAGGAGGAAACCTTAAAGCAGAAGGCATATCATTGTCTGTAAAATTAAAAACATAACACCAATCGTCAGGTATATGTCGGCTTTCAGCCATTTTTTTAACTGCTTGTTCAACAGAAGTTGTTCTTCCTGTGCCAGAGATTCCAGTAACAAAAATGTTGTAACCAACACTATTAATGTTAAGCCCAAATTCGAGAGCTTTTTTAGCTCTTTCTTGTCCAATAAGACCAGTTAAAGGCTTTATTTCTGCTGTTGTTTTAAAATTCAACTCTCTAAAATCACAAACAAGTTTTAGGACATCTGATTTAACTTCATATTTTTTCATTTATTCTCCTGTTTTTTAGACAGAAAAACTGCTTTGTTTTATAATATATTCATTATACTTTATTATTTGAATTAAGTCAAAATAGGTGCTACTTATGGAAAAAAAAAGGAACATATCAAACGAAACTATTAAAAGAATGATTGTATACCTAAGATATCTTGATATGCTAAAGAAGAAAGGGGTTAAGGTTTTTTCTTCAACAGATATAACATCGTTTCTTAATATACAGCCGAGCCAATTTCGTAAGGACCTTTCTTTTTTTGGTGAATTTGGCAAAAGAGGGGTAGGGTACAATGTTGATGACCTTTATAAGGCTATCAGAATTATCCTTGGAGTTAACACAGAAAAAGAGGTTGCTCTGGTAGGAGTTGGAAAACTTGGTTCTGCCTTGATGCAATATTCAGGATTCTTAAAAATTAATGTTACCATTGTTGCATGTTTTGATAAAAACCCTAATAAGGTTGGAACCATTATAGAGGGTAAAAAAATTTATGATATAAACGATGCTAACAAAGTCATAAAGAAACTTGGTATTAAGATAGCTCTTTTATGTGTACCTGTTGAGGAAGCACAGAAGACAGCAGAACATATTGTAAGTTTGGGAATTAAAGGTATACTAAATTTTGCACCAACTACACTTGTGCTACCCAATTATGTTTATGTTAGCAACGTAGATATGGCTTCAGAACTTGGGAACATCATATACTACCTTCAATAATTTTAACTTACCTTAGTCCATTCTCCATTCTTCTCTGAAAGACGTGAGGCTTCTAAAACTTTCATATTATAATGACCGTCATAAAAAGAAGGGTTAGCTTGCTGGTTTGAATCTATCGAAGATACAAATTTATAGATGGCGTGGATGTGTCCCCTTATCCATCCAACTGCAAATTTAGGTCCGGGAAAATTACTTTCAGGATACCTGCTAACAACAGGAATGGTCTTAAAACCTTCTTGAGAATCGTTTTTATCAAAAAAGAGTATAAAGTTAGGTTGCATAGAATTAAACTGGATTGCTCCTTTTGTGCCGAACAATTCGTATCTAATCTCATCTTCTGAACCTAACGCTATCTTAGACGCAACAAGGTTACCCACTGCACCATTTTTAAGTTTTATATTACAGTTAAAATAATCTTCCGCTTCAACCTTTACAAGTTCTCCCTGTTTGTTTATTCTTTCAGGATATAATATTTTAGTTATAGCAGAAACTTCAGAAAATTCTCCCCAAAAGTAGTAAAGTAAGTCAACAATATGTGAAGCCAAATCAAGAGAAACGCCAGCGCCTTTTTCTTGTTTCCAACCCATAGGTTTATCTTTTTCAATGCTACCAGAATGATAATACGCAATATTAAAAGATATAGGGTCACCCAATTTTCCTAAATCTATAAGTTCTTTAACCCTAATTGAGGTTGGAGTAAACCTGCTATTAAAGGTTATCTGGTGGGTTTTTTTAAAATTTTCAAGAGCTTTTAGGATTGATTCAGAATCTTCTATATCAGAAACAAGTGGCTTCTCGCAATAAATATGTTTGTCAGCTTTGATTGCCTCAAAAATCTGTTCCTTATGAAACTGGTTTGGAGTACATATATCCACTATATCTATTTCAGGATGGTTAATCAGTTCTTTATAATCGGTCGTGGCAAAACTGTAATCATCTTTCAGTTTATCAACAACCTCTTTTCTGCGGCTACAAACACCAAAGAGTTTCACTTTGAAAGGTGAGTCAGGATAGTAATATTTAAGGTTTTCATACGAGTACGAATGTACCTTTCCCATAAAACCAGTTCCGATTATTCCTACATTATAAGTTTTTTTCATATTCTTAGCCTCCCTTGTTTCTTACTCCAGTAAAAAAGTATGTGTTTAGGAACGAATTACGAGGTGCTAACCGACGCTTTTTGTCGTTGCGAAGGCATGTCTGCCGAAGCCTTGGCGTAGGTTGAAACGCTTTGTGTGACTGCGGCAATCCTCGTTTTTATCCTATACACTATT
>JALNXB010000003.1 GCA_023230585.1 bacterium | reverse complement strand
TTATATACTCCCTAAATGCAGGGAAATAAGGTGTTGAGATATATGATAGTCTCTGATATTTTTTTAAATAATTGTGAGTCATCAGTAAACACCGTTCAGAGCAGATAGTCTGTCCTACGAGTTTGCAGAAATGAGAAGCTTTTGCCTTCTACCCTTGTGGGAGAAGGGTCAGGGATGAGGGGGGCTGTTAGCAGGCGAGGAAAAAAGGAATACGTAACGATAAAGGCAAAATATAAAGATAAAAGGTGGGAGGATTCGCTGAGATTTACTAAACATTGTGAGTAAATCCAAAACTTGTATATAGTGCAAACAAGTTTTCGTATGCACAAAAGATTTATGCAGATAAGTTCTCGACTAAGCGAGACGTGGTTTACTGAATATTCACAAATAATTTTTATGGGGACGATTTTGAATATAAAAGGTAAAATATATATATGAAAAGAATTTTTAGTATTTTTCATCTAATATTGGTAAATATATTTTTTTTAGGAATAAATTCAGCTATTGTAGCTGAGGAGCAATGGATTTTTGACCTCAAAACAGGATGTAAAATAGCTTGGGTTTCAGATGTTTACACTCCCGTATCGGTAAATTGGAACGGTCCTGTTGTGAACGGTAAAGCTGAGGGGCAGGGTGCTCTTATGCTTGTTGTTAGAGGCAAAGATGGAAAAGAAAAGCAATGCGAAGCTAACGCAAGTATGAAAGAAGGCAAACTTGATGGAAACGTTAAAATCAAATGGTCAAATGGCGAGTATTATGAGGGCACGTATAAAGGTGGATTAAAAGAAGGGCACGGGTTTCACAAGGGAGCCAACGGTATTGATTATTATGGAGATTGGCATAAGGGGCAGCCTTCGGGGTGGGGGGTGATGAAATGGCCCAGTGGAATTATTTATAAAGGTGAGTTGAACAATGGCATTCGTGAAGGTCAAGGCGTAATGATATGGGGGGACGGTGCGGTTTCTAAAGGGATGTGGAAAGACGATGAGTTTATTGAAGCTAAAAAACAGTATACAGACAGCTCATATTTAAAGTTGACCTACACTCCGGGAGTTACTAAAGCGATTCGCGAGAACACTCAAAGAGTTGTAAACATCTTGACAGAACTTTTTATAAAATATAAATTGACTCTCGATGAACCAATAACGGTCATAGTAACAGCCAATACACAGAGTTTTATCAAATCTATAGCTTCTATATCTAAAGTTAGTGAAGATGTAGTCGCAAAGGATATTGGAAGTTCCTTGGGCGTTAGTCTTTCTAATCAAAAAACTATTATTATACGGGGTGGGAACTACAATCATGTTACCGGTATTAGAGATTTGCATGATGTTTTTGCACACGAGTCGTTTCATCAGATTCTCGATAAATTTTCAAGGATTAAACCTGCTTACTTCTGGATAGAAGAAGGTTCTGCTGAATATTTCCGTCTGGTAGCCCTTGAAGAAGCTAAATTGGACAGTATAGGTACACAGATTAGTCTGGTCGAAAGAAATGTTCGCAATGCTCCTTCTCTACCTAATACGCACCAGTTGTCAAATTATATGGATTTTCAGAATCTACGGCTGAATAGCAACATCCCAATATACAATATGTCTCTCTTAATGGTTTACAACCTGATAGAAAAGAGAAATTTTGGGAAAGTTATATCTTTTTATCGTCTGATAGATACTGGAATGCCACAGGACAAAGCCTTTTATCTTGCTTTTGGAAAACAGGCATCTTCTTTTATGGATGAAATGAACATCTATTTCAAAACCCTTAAGGGTAGCAGACCATCTTCTTTTGGGCACCCAAGAAAGTAGGTTTAGCAATAAGGAAGTTTTTTTATATTTTGTGTAAATATTTTCATAAGGCAAAAAAAGGTTAAAAATAGTTGAGATGAATATCTTGTTCTACTGATTTTTTAACGTTCTTGTCCCATAGGTTTTTGAAGGATTATTTGTGACGTAGAAATCTGAGACCTTTATCTTTTTACCTAACTTTATATTAGAGAATTTCATACCTATATAAGTTAAGAAACCTAAATAAGACTCTATGTTATTGAAAAAATAGTAGTTCACAAAGAATTTTGGAGAAATCACTCTTTTATAATATACTAAATTTGTATAAATAAGCATACCAATATGAAAATTTTACTGTATAGGAGGAGAAATGGAAGTAAATAGAATTAAAAAAGATGCGATAAAATATATCATACCGCACTGGGCTACTTACGATTCTTTAGTAAAAGAGCCAAAGGTTTTTGTAAAAGGCGAAGGAATCTATCTATACGATATTGAAGGGAAAAAATATTTTGATACTTTTTCTTCTCTTGTAACCTCCATACTTGGACACGGAAACAAAGAAATTGCAGAATCGGTATTCTCTCAACTAAAAGAACTTGAATTTTTTCCTAATATTGGTGACACTTTCACCGTACCTTTAATAGATTTGGCAAAGAAATTGTCCGAAATTGCGCCTGGAGACCTTGAGGTATCTTTCTTTCTCAATAGTGGTTCTGAAGCAAACGAGACTGCTATAAAATTGGCAAGACAATATTTTTGGGAGAAAGGACAAAAAAGTAAATATAAAGTTATAGCAAGACGTTTCTCTTACCATGGCACTACTTTGGGAGCAGTTTCTGCAACTGGCTTACCTTATTTCAGAACCCCATTTGAACCTTTAATGCCTGGCTACCTTTTTGCGCCTTCAGCCAATTGTACCCGTTGCGAGTTTGAGCTTGAACCAGGAAATTGTAACCTCTTATGTGTTAAAACTCTGGAAAAACTTATAGATTGGGAAGGTTCAGACTCTATAGCTGCTGTTATTATGGACCCAATACCTGGCTCGAATACTGGGTATCCTGTACCTCCAGACGGATATCTTGAAAGGGTAAGAGAAATCTGTACTAAAAATAATATACTGCTAATTTTTGATGAAATCCAAACAGGTATAGCTAAAACAGGAAAATGGTTTGCTTGCGAACATTGGAACGTTGTTCCTGATATGCTTACTATTGGTAAAGCAATTACTGCAGCTTATCTACCGTTGGGAATAACTATGACTAAACCTGAAATTTATGATGTTTTCAGAAAATCTGGAAGCGAGTTTCGTTCAGGTTCAACTTTTGGTGGGCATACAGCTTCTTGTATAGCCGCCCTTAAGACTCTCGAAATAATTGAAAGAGACAACCTTATAGAGTACGCCAGCCAGATAGGCGATTATATAAAAAGTAAGCTTGAAAATTTATACGAAAAATATCCTATTGTAGGAAATTTTAGAGGTATGGGCACATTGTGGGCTGTTGAACTGTTAAAAGATAGAGATAACAAAATACCTTTTGAACCAAAACTCCAAGTTGGAAACAGAATAAGAGATTTTTGTTGGGAAAAAGGGATGATTTTAAGAAACAATGCAGATATTTTAGTTATAGCGCCTTCAATCATTATTACCAAAGACGAAGTTGACGAGATGTTAGGGATGGTTGAAGAAGGAATTAACTTGATTATGAAAAGTTTGTAAAGTAAGGAGATATTATGGAAAAATTAGCAATAGAAGGCGGAACTCCAGTTAACAATAAACCGTTTCCTGGATGGCCTGCTTTTTCTGAAAAATCTTTCAATATGGTGCTTGAACCTCTAAAAACAAGAAAACTTAATTATTGGGGTGGCACTTACGGTAACCAGTTTGAAAAAAAACTTGCAGAATGGCATAATTCAAAATACTGTGTAACAACAGTAAACGAGTATGGTGCGTTTCATTTAGCTCTTTTGGCTGCAGGGTTAGGCGAGGGGGACGAGATTATATGTCCATCTTATATGTATTTCCCTCCTCTATTTGCAATTTTAAATATAGGGGCAATACCAATCCTTGTAGATGTTGATTTTTCTCATACAATTGACCCGAAAGAGGTAGAAAAAAAGGTTACTAAAAAGACAAAAGCGATTATAGTTTCTCATATGTACGGTGTTGTGTCTGATATGGGGCCTATTTTGGATATTGCACAAAAAAACAATCTTTTCGTTATGGAGGATTGTACCGAATGTTTTGGAGGTCAGTATAAAGGTAAAAAAACAGGCACTATTGGTGATGTTGGTTGTTTTAACCTGTGTCATACCAAACACCTAATAACTGGTGGGGAGGGTGGCGCTGTTATTACTGATAACAAAGATATATACCTGAAATGTTTTTCTCTGAGAGACTACGGTTTTAATACAGATGAAGGACTGGATATGATTAAATTTGAACAGGAGTTTCTCTATACTCACGATAAGATAGGGTTCAACTATAGAATGACAGAGATACAGTCGGTGTTAGGTCTATGCGAACTTGAGAGGATGGATGATTGGAACTTACCTTTAAGAAAAAAGTATGGCAGATTTTTAACTGAAACTCTCAAAACTCATCCACTTGTTTTACATACACCGCTTGATACCCAAGATAGACAGAACTCTTTCTGGTGGGCACCTATTGTTCTTGATGTAGATAAGTTAAAGGTTGATATCAAACAGTTTAAAAAAGCAATGGAAGCAGAAGGGGTACCTGTCTACGGAGCTTTATGGCCTGAGTTGTATAAAGAGAAGGCATATATTGATTATATGAAAGCACGCAATTTGTATGACCCAACATTAGAATGTAAGACAGCAAAATGGCTCTTTGATAGGACTATATCTCTTTTTACTCATCCTATTTATGAAGTTGAGCATCTAAAAAAATATATAGAGGTTTTCAATAAGGTTGCAAAAGCTTATATGAAATAAGATTTTTTAAAGAGAGATTTCTAAAGTTAATGGAGGCTATATTGGGCATTAAAACAGAAAAAAAGAAGAATCTGATAAAAAAGATTGTGAAAACAGAAGAAGATGTTGCTGTAAAACTTGCCGATGAGATATGGAAACTTGCAGAACCTCCTTTAATGGAAAAAGAATCTTCAAAACTTATTGCTCAATATTTAGAATCAAACGGATTTAAAATCACTTGGCCTTTCAAGGTTTTGCCTACTGCTTTTAAAGCAGAAAAAGGCGATGGGAAACCAGTTGTCGGTATGTTGGGTGAATACGATGCATTACCAAACTGCGGTGAAAACCCTGGAACCTATGGACACGGCTGTGGACATAACCTTCTTGGTGTTGCACCTGCAGTTGGAGTGGTAACTGTTAGCAGAATTCTTGAAAAGTTAAATTTAAAAGGTAAGGTTGTGTACTGGGGTTGTCCTGCGGAAGAAACCTCTGCTGGGAAGGCTTATATGGCACGAGATGGAGGTTTTAGAGGTATGGACGCTTGTTTGTGTTGGCATCCTTCAGCGAGCAACAGCATTAGAACAGCAGGAGGGTCTGCTGTAGATTCTTTAGTATTTGAGTTTTTTGGTAAAGCATCTCATGCTGCTGGGTCACCACACAAAGGCAGAAGTGCTCTCGATGCCGCAATTCTTATGGATATATCTGTAAACTATTTAAGAGAACATATTCCAGAGGATGTTCGCATACATTCTGTTATATCTGAAGGTGGTAATGCTCCAAACGTTGTACCTGAATACGCAAAAATTTGGTACTATGTAAGAAGCAAAAATCGTGAACAGGTAGATGATATTACCCGCCGGGTTACACTATGCGCTAAAGGGGCATCTATATCTACTGAAACAAAAATGAAAGTTTCAAAAATTTCTGCTATATATAACCGTCTAAAAAATCAATCTATGGCACAAATAGTTCTTGACAACTTTCTTCTTTTTGGACCTCCAACTGTAAGTCGCTCTGATATTGAAAGGGTCAAACTTCTTGGGAAAGAAGGAGAGTTTTCAAAAACAATATCTACCAACCTTCAAGGTACTCAAGGGCGAGCGTCAAGCGATGAACAAACTGTTTCTTGGTTGGCTCCTTTGGGAGGGTGTTCGGTTGCTTGTGTTTGCAAAGGAACTACTGCTCATAACAGAGAATATACTATGCAAACAAAATTACCTTTTGCCCATAAAGGTATGTTAAAAGCAGCTAAGGTTCTTGCTGGCACAGCTATCGATCTTTTTACAGACAAGAAACTTCTCAATAAGGTAGTTGCGGAATTTGAAACTGGAACAAAAGATTTTAAATTCGACCCTCTGCTTCATCCAAAGCAACTGCCGTAATTATTTATACTGTTTTCTCTGCCTTTGCCCCCTTATATGTCATTCCGGACTTGATCCGGAATCTCGTTTTTCTTCTTTCCTTTTTCTGATTTCACCTCTCCTTTGCCCTTCCATAAAACCCATTTGTATAAGGAGTTACGCATTTTGATAAATCGATATATAGTGATATAATAGTAAAACTATCAAGTTTTAATAGGTTTAACCTAAAAATAAACTGTAAACTACAGTATTTTTATCAAGTGAGATATTATTTATTAATATCTTCTCAAATTCTTTCTGTTACTATAAAAAAACAATTTAAACTTTGTTAATGGAGCAAAAATGGACAAAAACAGACTAAAAGAATACGCAAGAAAGGTAGGAGCAGATATTGTAGGTATAGCAAATATTGAAAGATTCAAAGAATTGCCTGCCGAAAAACATCCTTCTTCAATTTTCCCTGAAACAAAATCTATAATAATTATCGGTAGACGTATTACAAGAGGGACTTTGAGGGGTGTTGAAGAAGGTACCAATTTTACTAACTACCTGTTTTTCGGCGCAGATTGGCTTGAAAATAGGTTTACTGCCGTAACGACGTTCTCAGTATCAGAGTTTCTTGAGGATAATGGATGGGAAGCCGTGCCTCTACCTAATATTCCGCCTGAAGTTCCAACAATGGGTGTTTCAGTTAAACAAGGGGGATTAAAGCCGAATGTTCTTCTTGATTTTGAAGATGCAGCAGTTAGGGCAGGAGTCGGAGAGATAGGGTACTGTGGGGTTCTTGTTACACCAGAATTTGGACCTCGTCAACGTATACAGATGATTCTTACTGATGCTGAGATTGAACCTGACCCTATAGTTGTTGAAGATATTTGCCCGCGTGAGAGCGAATTTAAAAACTTCTGTCCGCTTGGAGCATTTATAGGGGAAAAAGAAATTACTATTGCTGGTAAGAAGATGCTTGTAGCAGAAATTGACTACAATATTTGTTCATCCTGTAAAAATGGAGCAATGGCAAACCCTTCTCACCCCGCCGGTAAACCTGATAGATTGGCAGCGGTATGTATAAGAAGTTATTCTGATTATCTTGAGAGAAACAACAGAATAAAAAACAAGTTTGAGTTGGATTTTAGACAGAGAAAACCTTGGGTAGTACTTCCTGACACTAACCTGTTTAAAATTTAACGTCTGTGGTGGGGCTTTTGCTTTACGCTTTCGTTTTTATACGTTACCCCCATTCCGTCTTTGCGAGCGCCTCTTAGCGTGGCAATCTCGCCGAAGGCGGAAAAGGAAGGGTAATAAACAATAGTGTATAGGATAAAGACGAGGGTTACCCCCTTATATGTCATTCCAGACTTGATCCGGAATCTCGTTTTTTTGTAGTTTGCCTTACAAGTTTTATCCCTCGGGGGTACTCGGGACAAGTTCCCACAGAAACATTGAGCTAAGTCGCTCCTCGTAAGACAAGCAAAAAGCGTTGAATTTGGTAGAACCATTTATAATATGGAGAGAAACAAATGAAAAGAAAACCAACAAAAAAGGAAATAAAAGAATATGCCTTATCAAGAGGGCTTGACCTTTTTGGGGTTGCAAACATTGAAAGATTTGAAGGTGCTCCTGCTCGGATGCATCCAGCGAGCATTTTTCCTGAAGTAAAGTCGGTGATAGTCGTTGGCAGAAGGATTGTAAGAGGAGGATGGAGAGGGATAGAGGAAGGTACTTACTGGCCTAATTATTCTTATTTTGATTATTCAGGGCTTCTTAATACCTTCTTTCTACAAATGCCTCTTTATGAGACCTGTTGTTTTATAGAAAATTTTGGTTATGAAGGTGTTCCTGCGTATTCTGGTTTGGCGTTTACGAACCCTCCACCTGATGCAAAACCATTAAGAAAAGGGGGCATTGTTCCTGATGTTAATCTTGCTATAAGGATTGCAGGGGTTGCTGCCGGAGTGGGAGAAATAGGGTGGTCAAAGGTGTTTCTTACGAAAAAATTTGGACCCAGACAAAGGCTTGCAGCAATACTAACAGATCTTGAACTTGAGCCAGACCCTCTTGTTGAGCCAAATTCTATATGTAAACTGGATATGGCATGTGTAAAGGGCTGTACTGGCGCTATTCCTCATATTAAAGAGAATAAATTTATTGAGATAAAAATTGAAGACAAAATCTATCGCTGGGCAGATGTTGATATGGGTAAATGTACCCTGATGTATCATGGCGGAGACCCAAGATTATCGCCGTTCATATCAGAGGCCATGCCTGGATATTGTTTTGATGTGATGAAACAAGATGTTTCTGAAGAAACCGCATATAAATTCTGCTGGCCTATGTCTACTGGGCAATGGCGTAAAACAGAAGAACATCCTTCTGGATATATTATAGAAGGCCATTATTATATCAGCCATTGGGGGCAGAGAGGTTTAGGTATAGGTGGTTCGCGTGGATGTATGCGCAGTTGCTTTAATTACCTTGAAAAAAGCAATGAGATAGAACAAGTTTTCAATAATGGTCCATTTATTAAGCGACCAAGATGGCTATTGAACTCGTGCGGGGAACCAGTAGAAGAGTAATTTTATAAGTGTTAAGATATTTCGCATCTTACCTATAATTTTTTTATCATCATTACCTTTTACTCTTCATATAAAACCATCTTATATTAAGAACTTGAAAATACTTGACAAAATCAAGTAGGGAGGAGTAGAATAGGGAAGAATATAAAACCTAATCCCACCCTAAAAAAACTCCTCAGAAAAACTGTCGGGATAAGCCCCTCGGGGGTACTCGGGATAAATGGGAGAAAGGAGGTGAGAAGAATGAAAAAGAATAACGGTTTTACTTTAATAGAACTACTTGTAGTAATAGCAATTATTGCAATACTTGCTGCAATGCTCTTACCCGCACTTTCAAAAGCAAGAGAAAACGCCAATAGAGCTACTTGTTTGAACAATCTTAAACAACTTGGGTTGATACTTCATATATATGCACAAGATTGGGATGGATGGTTCCCTATTCTTGAACCCAGAGAAGGGCAAGACATACGATCTCAAACAAATAGGTCTCTTGCATTGCTAACCGGAGAAACTGACCCTTCAAATGATATTCGTGATACTTCTGCGTATGTGACAAATTACAAACTTTTCACCTGCCCAAGTACTTTAGATAAGCCTTCTCCAACAGGGGAATTGATTCCACATGGTGCTGTTGTTGCAGGAGTAATGCCAAGTGGTACGTGTTCTTATGCGTACGCCTACGGATTGAACCTCCAAACTCATCCAGAAACTGCTATTATGGCTGATAGTAAGAAAGGATATTCCAATACTGCCGATTATTATTTTGAATGGGGTAGTAATATAGAAAGTTATACGTGGGCTTGCTGGAAAAAATTTAACCACGGTGAAGACGGAGTGAATGTGCTATATGTTGGAGGGAATGCTCAATGGGTCGCTGCAAGAAGACCTGCAAAAATAGGTAATTACATTGTAGGGATATTGCCTAAAGAGAAATTTCCTAATTGCGGTGTTCCTTCTCAAAGACCGTATACTTTGAGGGACCTAAATCTTAACACAACAGATTACTCATATTAATCAGATATGAAAAAAATATTAGCATAAGAATAAAATTGGCTAAGGAGGTGTGGAAATAAATGCAAAAACATAAAAAAACAGGTTTTACACTAATAGAATTGCTTGTAGTAATAGCAATTATTGCAATACTTGCTGCAATGCTTTTACCTGCACTTTCAAAAGCAAGGGCACGGGCTAAATCTGCAGTTTGTATAAATAACTTGAAACAGATAGGGTTAGGTTTAAAGTTATATGCGGAAGACTGGGAAGGATTGGTAAATTTACGGATACAAACAGCTTGGCCATCATATTCACATTATGGTACTTACGGAAAACTGGATTCATATATATCCCCAGAAATAATATGTTGTCCTTCTGCTCTTCCATATACGCCAGACCCTTCCAAACCTAATACTATTTACGGGAGAAGACACGAAGATATTTCAAATATAAGGTACTCTTCAAATGGTGGGTGGCTCCATATAGTTGGTATTGACCATCCAGAGGATTTTTGGATAATGGGTGATTCCATAACTGTTGCTGGTAGAGGACATGCAGATGCGGATGCAGGTGGAAAAGAGTATCTTCATCAGTGGATGTCTATTGGTTTTGGAACAAAGGATGTAGGACCAAGTGCTACAGGGACAGCAGATTTTAGGCACCAAGGATTTATGAACCTTCTTTTTCTTGATGGGCACGTGGAATCTGCAAGTCCGTCAAGGTTTAATGCGGCAACAGCAAGGCATTCTTTGAGGGGTTTCTGGTGGATAAAAAAAGGAGATAGAACGTTTGACCAACTGACATGGTAATTAAAATAGAAGAGTGCTGAGTCTTTCTTTTTTTCTGCAATGTGTTAAGTTAAGATAACTTCTATCTTAATACTTCCCTAATAAAACTATAGTGTAAATAAAATAAGAAAACGTATATTGTAAATTGAGTTGAATGAACCAGGTTGACTGAATATATACAGTATAAAATACAAACAAAAGGAGTTGTTATGTTTAAAAAATTATATGCTTGTTTATTACTGGTAGGTTTCTTATTTTTGAATAACACTATTGCCTGTTTTTCAAACGAATATTTTGTTTCTCCGCAAGGGGACGATAAAAACAAGGGTACTAAAGAATCGCCCTGGAAAACACCAGAATATGCGGGAAAAATGGGGAAAGCTGGAGATACTATCTTTTTTCTACCAGGGGACTATGCAGGAAAACTTCAACTTGTAAACAGTGGCACTCCGGAAGCTCCTATCATTTTTTGTTCTACTGTTCCAAGGCAGGCAAGATTGGTTAAATCTCCTGGAGGTAAAACCATAACAATAACAGGAGCATCTTTTATTCAGATTAAAGATATGCGTGTTGAATCTGCTGTTCCTGGTTGGACAGACATAAGAAAATCTAATAATATAACTTTTGAAAACTGCGAATTTACGGGTGGTGGATACTCGGGCTCGTTTAGAATTAATGAAAGCAATCAGATAAAGTTGCTTGATAACGATTTTGTTGGAGGTGAAAGAGGTGGAGACCTTTGTCATCTACATTCTTCTACTCAGGTGTTAATTGAAGGTAACGCTTTTTCGCGTGGTCTTCATACTCTATTGGCAATCCATTTACCTGAAGGTCCGAAAGGAAATAATAGAATAGTTGTAAGGGGGAATGTTTTTCATGCCGGCTGGTGTAGGAATTTTGAAAATTTTGGACACCCTCAGGTGCTGATAGAAGACAATATTTTCACCAATGCATTTACAGGAGGAAGGTCTGGAGACGGTGAAATGAAACTTCTGGGAGATAAAAACATTTTTCGATTCAACAGAGTGTTCAAAAATTACGGCGGAAATGTAATAGCTATGTTTCCCCATAGAGAATGGCATTACACTCGTAACACCCGTATCTATAATAATGTTTTTCATAGTAACCTTGGCTGGATTGGGGTTGGCAGTATAAGCGAGAAAATATCTGACCTAATTTTTAAAAATAATGTCTTTTATGAAAACAATCCGTATGGTAGTCAAACCCATTTACATTTAACCGGAGGAACTTCCGAAAAGGTGCAAGTAATAAATAATGTTTTTTCAGGCGTTAACCCTAACACGGCAATTTTGTGGGGGCGAACAGGTCATCCGCAGGATGCTGAGGTTATGAGTTTACCAGAAGCCAGAAAAGACGAATGGGTTGAAGAGCACGGAGAGGTTTTTAAAGATAATATAGAAAAATTGCCAATGTTTGCGTCAATAGAAAATTTTAATTATACGTTAAGTTCTAAAAGTCCTTTAATTGATGCAGGCGCTTCATTGACAAACACAAGTTCTGCAGGGAAAGGGAATCTTTTACCTGTTGAAGACCCATATTATTTTTATGATGGATATGGTATAGAAGGCGAAAGGGGAGACCTTATAGCTGTGGGTAATTTCAAAAACCAGGCTCGTGTTATAATGGTGGACTATGAAAAGAAAGTGCTTCATCTGGATAAATCTACCCAGTGGAAAAAAGGCGAACCTGTTAGTTTGGCTTGGGTTGGAAAGCGTCTTGATATAGGTGCCTTTGAATATGGAAAGAACCCCAGAGCAAGTGTTCAGATAATACCAAATAAAGGCGTTGTTAAGCCAGGGGAACCTGTTGAGTTTAAAACCGTTATAAATGGGATGGTTCCTCCTTTCCAATACAGGTGGATATTGGGAGACAGCACACAATCGACAAGTGCGACCCTCACCCACAAGTTTTCTGAGGAGAAAGATTACGGTGTTCGCCTTAGAGTAACCGACTCTACGGGAAACAGTTGTGTAGGTGTGGGATATATTGATGTTAAATCTCCTCCAAAGGATGAAGACATTCTGATAAAGACCACTTTTGATACAGACGATAAAGATTGGTGGATATATTGGAGATTTTATCGCCCTATGCCAACAAAATATGAGCATCTATTGGACAAAGAAACGGGTAAAGGTATTATGCATATTTTTGCACCGCGTGACGGTTCTATGTTAAGCGCAAATATTGCACCACGAGAGTGGGATATAAACAAATATCCAACAGTACGTATTAAATATAAAATTAAGCCAGGAACTGTTATTTCAATAGTTGCATCTGGATTTAGTTCAGGGCAAAGAAAGGAAGAACATTTGAAAAAAGGGTTAGATACTTATAGTAGAAGTCTGTTTCTGGCAAGGGTTGCACCAAAGGTGCCTGATAGAAAAAAAGCAAGGCCTTTGGTTTCTGTTCGTGAGGAATTTGAGAAAGAATTGATAGCAGACGGAGAATGGCATGAGATAGAACTTGATGTGCGTCTTATCCAAAAAGAATACCCTGAAGTGAACACTCTCCAAAGTTTAAGTTTTAGCGGTGGGAGAGAAGGTGGTAGAGGTACTGGCGTGCTAGAAGGTGATGAATACTGGCTTGATGAAATTTATATCGGTAAATAAAAAGGGAGACAAACTAAAATGAGAAATAAAAGAAGAACCTATTTGGTTGTAAAGATATTGCTCTTCTTTTTTATTGGTTCTTATGTTTCTTTAGCTTTTTCTACAAATTCTACAAACTACCATTTTGAAAACCCATTGCCTACCTCAAACCAACTTAATGATATTTCGTGGGGAAATAATATATTTGTTGTAGTTGGAACTAACGGTACAATACTTACTTCTCCTAATGGAATAAACTGGAGACAAACAGACTCGAAGACAACAAAATGGCTAAGTGGTGTTGTATATGGTAACGGAATCTTTGTTGCAGTAGGTAGGGCAGGAACAATACTTACCTCTCCTGATGGGGTAAGTTGGAGAGAAATAGGTTCAAATACAACAAAATGGCTAAGCGGTATTACATACGGAAATGGTATGTTTATAGCAGTAGGAGAGACTGGTACAATACTTACTTCTCTTAACGGTATAAACTGGAGACAAGCAGATTCAAAGACAACAAAACCTCTTGATGGTATAGATTATGGAAACAATGTTTTTATTATTACAGGTTTTGCTGGAACAATTTTAGTATCAACCGATGGGATAATTTGGAGAGAGCAGAATTCAAAGACAAATGTTTGGCTTAGTGGAATTGTTCGTGGAAAGAACGTATTTGCTGCAGTTGGTGGGAATGGTGTAATCTTGAATTCTTATAATGGAACAAGATGGACAAAACACCATTCAAATACAACGGACAAACTTTGTGGAATTGCTTATGGTAATGGAATGTTTATTGCAATAGGGGAGGGAGGTATAATTTTAAGCTCTGCTACAGGCAGAAAATGGACAGAACGACATTCTGGAAGTAGAAACGGGCTTAATGGTATTGCCTATGGTAAAAACAGATTTATAGCAGTTGGAAAATACGGTACAATACTATCCTCCACAGAGAATGGCTGGAAAGAGATATATTCAGGGACACAAAAATCTCTTAACGGTGTTGTTTATGGTAGCAATATGTTTGTTGCGGTAGGGGAGTTAGGTACAGTACTTACCTCTGTAGATGGAACAACTTGGGCAAAGCAGAACTTAAATACAAATGATCTGTTTACCTGTATTACGTATGGAAATAACATATTTGTTGCAGCAGGGGAACTTGGCACAATTTTCACTTCTCCTGATGGAGTAAATTGGACAAGAAGAAAATCAGAAATTTCAAGATGGATTTTTAGTATTTGTTACGGCAATAATGTTTTTATTGCTGCCTCTGCTGGTACAACTGTGGTCTCTTCCGACGGAATAAATTGGGTAGAACAAAAAGAAGGAATTAAAGTAACCCTATTTGGAATTGCTTATGGTAATGGCAAATTTGTTGCAGTAGGCAGGGCAGGCACAATATTAACTTCCGAAAACGGAATCGTTTGGCTACCACAAGAATCAGGAACAGAAAGGGTTTTTCGGACCATATCCTACGGAAACAATGTTTTTGTTATAGCGGGGGAATACGGTACAACTATTGTATCTTCTGACGGAACAAATTGGTTACCAAAAGAGTCAGGAACAAGGGTTACTCTTAACGGTGTTTCTTATGGTAACGACCATTTTTTTGTAGTTGGAGGTTGTGGGACAATTTTAAGAAAATTTAAATAAGATAACCTATTTTCTATTGGGCAAAAAAAGACTGTTTTAAAGAAATAGCAGCCTAATAAAAATGTTTACATATTTTTAGTTTAGGTACTGAGTAAAGGTATATAACAATTTTTCATAAAGCAAGAGAAACCTGACGTGCCTATTTTTTTATATCGTCCTTTAAAATAGACCTGCGGTTAATTGAATATTTTTTGTTAAGAGTTTTTTCCATTAAAACAGCTCCTGGAGAAACAGTAAACTCACCAAACTTATCGTTGATTTTATCAAGTGCAAACAATAGTTCTTCTCTCTTTTTTTCTTCTTCAAAGATTGAAATCTGGCTTTGCTTTCTTATTAGGTTAGACACACTTACCCCTATCAATCTCACAGGTTTATCTATTTTTATTGTTCTCATAATTGAGGTAGCTGTTCTGTAAATAATACGACTATCGTTAATGTGGTTCTTTAAGGTTTGTTGTTTAACCAATGTATTAAAATCGTGAAACCTTAAAATCAAGGTTACTGTTCTGCCTTGGTACTTGTCTTTCCTTAACCTTCTTCCAACCTGCTCACATAACCTGTAAAGGGTAGATTCTACCATAAGAATATTTGAAGTATCTCTGAACAATGTATAAGAATGTCCCATAGATTTATATTCTTCTTCTTGAGAAAAAGGTTTAACTTTAGAAGAATATTCTCCTTTACCCATACAATGCAAAATATACCCTTGGACCCCAAATTTGGAAACCAGTTTTTTCATAGAATAATCAGCCAGTTCTTTACAGGTTTTTATGCCAAGACAGTTTAACTTGAAGGTCAAATTTTCTCCAATACCCCATAATTTTTCTATAGGTAGATTTTTTAATAGACCAGATACATCTTCTTTTTTTATGCAGGTAAGCCCGTCAGGTTTTACTGTGTTACTTGCAAGTTTTGCCAGCAATTTATTGGGCGCTATACCTACAGAACAAGTCAAGTCCAACTCTTCTTTTATTCTGCTTTTGATTTTTACACCAGTTTCCACTGCACCACCAAAAAGTTCTTTTGTTCCGGTTATATCCAAAAACGCTTCATCTATGGAGTAACTTTCCAGATAAGGAGTAAAATCTTTTAGTATATTAAGGAGTTTGGAAGTTGTGCTCAAATATTTAACTGAATTACCCACCACTACCTCTGCCTTAGGGCACAATCTTAACGCTTCTCTTAAAGGCATCCCTGCTTTTATTCCATACTCTCTTGCTATATAGTTTGCTGTGGAAACAGTAGTCCTTGCTTCTGGGTTACCAGATACTATTATAGGTTTACCTTTCAAAAAAGGGTTGCTTTTCTCTTCAACCGAAGCAAAGTAAGCGTCCATATCAATATGCAAAATAGTCCGTTCCATTTTATCCCTCAATATAAACCTTGCTTAAGAGCCATTTGAGTTTTTTTGTATAAAAAGAGAGTTCATAAAGATTAGCACCAACAACTACTGAAAAATAGTAGATAACCTCTTCTCCGTCTTTATTGTGCCAGATATAGTTTACTTTATCTATATAATATTTTCTATTGTTCCATAGGAACCATTTTGGTTTAATTTTGTTGCTACTAAAGTGTGCCTCTATCTCTATTTCTTCCATAATTTCTTCCATCATTTTATGGTTATCCTTTTAGTTGTAATACCTTATAAGACCGACTACTTTACCTATAATTTTGACCCTTTCATCAATTTTTATTGGTTCATAAGAAGGGTTGGCTGGTTGTAAAAAAAGGTTGTTACCTTTACGTTTGAACCTTTTTACTGTGGCTTCACCTTCAATCAAAGCAATAATAATTTCACCCTGCTCACATACATTTTGAGGTTTAACAATTACATAGTCACCTTCTTGTATACCTGCGTCAATCATACTATCTCCCTTAACCTTTAAAGCAAAAGTTGTACCTTTATCAACAAGTTTTTTATCTATGCATATTGTGCCCTCAATATCTTCTATGGCAAGTTCTGGTTTGCCAGCAGTAATCCTTCCTACAACGGGGATAGAAGTAGAAGAAGATTGTAAAGGTTTATCCTGTAACCGAATACCTCGTGAGATTCCAGGAAGACGTTCTATATATTTTTTGTCACTAAGAACTTTTAAATGGTCCCTAACGCTACCTGTTGAAGATAAAGAGAATTTTTCACCTATCTCTCGTATTGTGGGCGGGTAGCCGTTCTCTTGAATCTGTTTTTTAATGTAATCAAGTATCTTTTGTTGTTTCTCTGTTAAACTCATATATCTCCTTTTGTGGGAGCAAATCTCCCATACTCTTCTCTACCCTTGGGTCTTGTCCCGAGAACCCCCGAGGGAAGAGAGGGTGTAAGGTGAGGGGGGCTTTTGGTCTTTGTTTTTGCTTTTATTTGCCACCCATCTTTGACATAATTTAACAATTTTTGGTATCAACACTATTAAACATACCACACAATTGTGTGGTTGTCAAGAGTGGAACATACTTAGCAAGAATTTACATAAGAGGTGTAGTAATATTTTGACTTTTTATGTAGAGGTAATAAAATATGTTATATATAGTTGTAATATACAGCAAAAAACTTAATCTACAATAGGGGGGAGATATGAAGGTCTTAACAATTCTTGGTAGCCGTAATCCAGAAGGTCAGACAGCCAGAGCAGTTCAAGCTTTACTAAAAGGCGTAAAAACTAAAACAGACCAAACAGAAGAAGTGTTTCTACCAAAACAAAAGATTGAAAGATGTAGACAATGTAATGATAATGGTTGGGGTATTTGTCGTTCAGAGGGAAGATGTATAATAGATGATGATTTTGCTTTATTGGTTGATAAAATCAAGAAATCTGATATAGTTGTTTTTGCTACACCTGTGTATTTTAGCGACCTAAGTGAAAGTTTAAAGTCTTTTCTCGACCGGCTTAGACGTACAACAATGAACGATAAAGGTAAAGAGGGAATAACCAATAAACCGACTATTGGTATCTGTGTTGCTGGTGGTGGAGGAGGCGGTTCTGCTGCATGCACTTTTAGTTTGGAGAAGGTGTTGTATCTATGCGGGTTTAATGTTCTGGATATGGTTGCGGTTCGTCGGCAGAACCTAAGTATGAAATTGGATATACTTAAAATTACCGGAGAATGGCTAATAAATTTAGAAGAAAAATAGAATAGATTGAAAATAAAATAAAGACAAAGATCCCCCCTGCTTGTCATTCCGGACTTGATCCGGAATCTCGTTTTTAAGCTGAGGAAACCTTCGAGGTTTGCAGAAATAAGGAGTTTTTGCCTTCTCCTCTTGGGGGAGAAGGATCAAGGATGAGGGGGTATTTTGCTTTTGTAGTTTGTCTTGCGAGTTTTATCCGCCGAAGCCAACCTACGCTAAAACACAAGCTTCGGCAGGTATACCTTGGCGCAGTAGGGCTTTTGGCGTGGCAATCTCGCCGAAGGCGGAAAAGGAATGGGAAGCAAGGGTAATCTCATTGATATAAAAGATACTTTTTCCGTTTTTCTTTAAAACTGGTAAGTTTCGGTTCATAACTTTTTATTATCATCTCAGCTGAATCTTTATTCAGCAACATTTTTAACACCCTGTCTGTTCCATTTGCTTGGTTAAACATCTTAACAATATTGTTTGAAAGTTGTCCTATCTTAAAATCCTCAGGATATAGTTTTATAAGAGTTTCGATTATATGATAACCGGTAGATACAGGCATAAAAACCTCTTTATTGGTGACAATTATCTTGAACCCTTGACAAAAACTTTTATTATAATGATGATAAAAAGGAGTAAAGTAGAAAGGATGAAAAGATACTCCCGGTAGGTTTTTCTCATTAAGTTTTTGAGTAATTAATTCAGCGTCTATCCAAGGCGCACCTACTATTTTAAATGGCAGGGTATACCCCACACCTATATTTACAAGAGGAGTTTCTCCCAAAATTCCTGTTGTAGCGTAAAATAAAGGGGTATCGTTTTCTGGTATATGAGGTGAGGTAGGTATCCAGTTGAGTTTTGTATCTTGCCAATCCATTCTTCTTTCCCACCCTACCATAGGAACAACTGTTAGGTTACATTTTATCTTAAGTTCTGTATTAAAAAAAAGAGCGATCTCTCCAATTGTCATCCCATGAACATAAGCTATGGGACCGGCTCCTATAAAAGAAGCAAACGACATATCTAAAACAGGACCGTCAACCACAATTCCTCCGAGCGGATTAGGTCTGTCAAGAACAACAAAGGGTATTCTATTTTTGGTTGCTGCCACCATACAGTTTTTCATAGTTGAAATATATGTGTATGAACGTACCCCTATATCTTGAATATCAAATATCAGAAGGTCAACACCTTTTAACATCTCTTTTGTTGGGATTTTTGTATTACCGTGTAGACTGAAAATTCGAACACCTCTTTTTTTGTCTTCTGAGTTATCTATATGCCCCATTTTGCCCCCAGTAAACCCGTGTTCTGGAGAATAGGCAGCCACTATATTTACATCCTTTAAGTTAGATATTACATCTAAAGCACTCCTCATCTCATTATCAACTGCAGTATAGTTTGTTATAAGACCAATATTTTTGCCCTTAATTATATCTGGAGGGTTCTCTTTTATTACATCTAACCCTGTTTTAACAATATTTTCTGAGTATATAAAAGAAAAAGAAGAAATAATAAATAAAAAAACCAACAATATACTTGTTCTATAAACATTGTTCATAAAAACTCCTTTTTTACTTCTATTCATCTTTTATCAACCAACCGAAATTGTAAGCAGGGTCTTCTCTGCCAAAAGCAAGTAAATTTTTTGGAAGTGTTTTGTAATCTATCCACTTGTTTATATAACTTTTAAAAAGTCCTCTTTCTCCTTCTTTTTTTGATACACCTCTAACGATATTTAACCTGTACCTATCGCTTGTATGAGGTAAACACTTGTAAGGTATTCGAAAAAAAGCAGTCCAAGAGTCGTTTTCTACCTTAACTGTAACATTCCATAAAGAATCTTTTTGGGTGTAATTTCCGTGAGCAATATTTCTTAAATTTTTCTCTCCTTTAGAATCAACAACGAAATTAGAAGGAGGGAAGAGCCGTCTGGTCTCTATCTGTATTTGAACAGTTTCAATATACTCAAACTCTTGCTTCCCTTTTACTTGTAGAGTTGCTATATTTGGTGTCTGGCATTTGACAATAAAATTTAGAGCATCTTCAATGCAAAAAGCCTTCCAGAAAGTCTTATATTTCTGCACAAATTTACCAGTTTCAGGTTTAAACTCTTTTTTTGTCTTATCAAAATAGAACCAGAAAGGCAGGTTTTCTTCAAGGAGGTTGTCAATTATAGATTCAGTTTTATCTCTGATTGTTTTAGAGATTTCCTTGCATCTATAAACAGGAGGTGGAGGTTTTTTACCCGTATATTCAGGGAACAACAAGTTACCTTTTTTAATTTCTTTTTCTACATAAGGAAAATCTTCTTTAAGAACTTGTTCAAGCCACTTCATCCTCCATAAAATTTTTTCAGGAAAATATTTATAACCTTCAGCTTCTGCGTGAAAACCCAAACGAGGGTCTTTTTTTGTAAGTTCTAAAAGTTGTTTGCTTCTATCAAGTTCATCAACTACAATCTGTTTCATCTGTTTGAGAATATTTAACCGCTTTAGACCTTCCATCTCAAAAAGTTTTTCACGTAGGTCATAAAACCTAAGAATATGGTACCCGCTCTCAAACTGTATTCCGAGAGCTTCATCTACCCTCAACTTTTCTTCAATATCAATGTTGCCTTGATTTTTAACCAACTCTTTTTTTAATATTTTTACACCTTTATTCCACTCTTCAGACATATTTTTGCATAAACTCAATATTTCAGGGATGGTGTGAGTAAAAGTGAAAGACTGCCCTATTCTGTCTCCGCTTGGCGGGTAATTTATTAGATAGGTGGGAGCAAGAGGCTTGTTTTGTGGTTTCAGATGTAGTGGCCATACAGGTCCGTCGTGCATTGGTCCATAATACCCGAACATAGCGTTTACTGGGTAATTGGAATAAGCGTCTCTAAACAATTCCCACGCTTCAACAGTTTTTGCAGTATCTGCTTGCCACCAGCAACCTGCCAGTTTTTTTAAAAAAACATCTTCATTTTTTGGGAACGGCGCAAACGAAAGTTCTCCTGCTGCTTTTGTCATAAGCCCTGGGTATGCTCCAAAAAACCAGCATTCCATTACCCCGGTAACGCCTAATTTATGCATAGATTTAAATTTACGGTAGAGGTAACTCGGGACTGAAATCCAAGGTACAGTAGCCACTTCATGCGAACAACTTACCTGTATTTTAGCAAAAATAGGTGTCCCTGCTTTGACTGCATTTATAGCACATTTTTTGAATAGATTGCTTGGTCCTACATAAGAAAGCCAGTAATCCCCTGCATATCTTACCTTACCGAGTTGTTCTGTTCTCCCTGCAGACTCAAAGTTAAATTGAAGAACAATGTTTTTTGGCATTTTACCAGCAGCTTCTTCTGTTGCTTTTTCGCCCCAACCTACGTACTGACTGTAATGCCAAGAAATCAGTTGGGCTGAAGGGTTGGCTTTATGCATACTTTTTGCCATAATAGAAAGCATTTCGGAAACAACCTCTGCCGGCTCCCTTTTACTACATAAAGGACAGTTATTATTTAACGAGGTACCTGCATAACAGTTTGTAGGTCGTTCTCCTACTGAAATATTTATGAGACCTCCAAGGTTAGGAACGCTACTAAATAAGTTGTATATTGATTCTTTTATATATGCTTTCCCTTTATCAGTAGAAGTGCAGAAATAAGAAAAAGCATTATTGTTGTGCCCTTGAAGTTCAGGATATTTTTTTATCATAGGGTCACCTATAGCAAAAGCTATTGGTTCAATACAGAAAGGGTAAATTTTTATTCCGTAACGCCTACATTTGTCAACAGTAGCCCTTAATTTTTTGAGCCGTTTTTCTGAGTTTTTGCCATATTCAGGTATGATTTTAGAGGGAACAGTATCTGCGAAAGTAATCGTTAACCATAACCCGTTTACTCCATTATGAGCGAGTCTGTTGAGATACTCATCTGGGTAGTAGTCTATATCATCATTAAGTTCATCCCTATTTTTAGGAGGGCGGTTTATAGGTCCGTAACAACATCTTGATATACGAGTTTTTATAACAGGGGTGCGCTTTATTTTACCATACTTGAGAAAAGGTCCTCCCGAACGCAAAAGTTCGTCCTCAAGATATACCAATCCTCTCCTTATCCCCTCAGTATCCCCTGCCTGCACTTCTATTTTATCTTTTTTAATAAGGATAATATACTCTTCAAATGTAGATGTTTTAACTTTTTTTATAACAATGGGAAAGGTACCTTCTACAGATATTTCTCCGCATTCAAAAAACCTCTTAAAATCTTCAAATGCAGTTTCTAGCAATCCTTCTTTATCAGGGAACTTGTTGATGATTTTGACTCCGTATTTAAGAGAGGCTTCTCTCTCCTTTGCTTTGAGTCTTTTCCATTTGAAAGGTTGATGTAGAGGTTCACTTAGAATTTTAATAAATCCCCAATCTTTTTCTTCAGGTTGAGGTGGTTCAGGTTCAAGTTGCTGTATATATTTCATTTTCCCTCCATTGTTTAACGGGCTGGAATGATATCTATTATATTACTATTTATTACTAAAAGATACTAATAGTTTATAAAGAAACTAAGAAAAATAAAACGCTTCCGTATTCCCTATTCAAGTACTAAAAAATCCTTCTCCTTTACACTTTTGCTTTCTACCCTTGAGAGGAAAAGATAAAGAAGGCGAAATTATTCCCTCAATAAATAGCCATTTATTTGTTAGTAATGAATTTTGTTTAAGTAGTGATATAAAGAAAAGAGAGGTCGGAATAAATTTAGATCGTCTCAAAGATTTGCGAGTAAAAGCAGATTATTATAAAAGTTGGTCTGTAGCTATAGAAGCACAAGGAACTACTGCACTTAAATTCGCCGATAAAATCATTTCAAACATTTCTTCCCTTAGCACATAAACACTTAACAGACAATACTTGCGATATATTTGTATTGACTCTCTTTCTCTAAAAGTATAATGAATATGCTTTTAATAGACACATTTCTAAATATTGTGTAAAATAGATACAATGCTGTACACATTCAAGCAGGTATGGACACCCAACTATGAGATGCTTGCAACTCTGCTTTTATTTTTAACGCAAGAATTGCACAATAAATCTATATGAAAAATTTCATAACCAATAGTGGTGCAGAAAACCTAAAAAAACGACTGGTTAAACTGATAAGCAAAAGTGATGAATTAAAATTTTTGGTCGGTTTTTTTTATTTCTCTGGTATAAGGGAACTTTGCTCTGAACTCAAGCAAAACCCCAAAGTAATACTTAAAGTCCTGGTTGGTCTCAATGTTGATAAATTAAATTTTCAATTGGTTGAGTATGCTGATTTAGATGATCACAGCGGTCGTTTATCTAATGAAGAAATAAGCCAAAGGTTTTTTGAATCCATAAAAAAATCCATTAACACTGAAAAGTTTGACACCAAAGAATTTTACATACAAGTCAAGTTTTTTATGGACCTTATAAAAAGTAATCGGCTCATTATAAGAAAGACCTTCCATCCTAACCATGCGAAACTATACATATTCAAATTGCAGGATGAGCAGGTAGGACGCCAAAATCTCTTCATCACCGGTAGCAGTAACCTTACAGGTTTAGGGCTTACTACTCAAGAAGAGTTTAACGTTGAAATCAGCGATTACGGTTTTGAAAGTGCTGAAGAATACTATGATACCTTATGGAACGAAGCGGTCAAAATTACCGAAAATACAGATCTTAAGAAAAGATTGATAGAACTTGTTGAAAAAGAAACCCTAGTCAAAAAAATCACTCCATTTGAAGCGTTTGTTCTTATTCTGAAAATATACCTTGATTCTTTTGAAAAAAGAGAAATTGGGCAATCTCTTATCAAAACTCTCGAAGACAACGGCTATATACCTTATCAATATCAATTGGATGCTATTCGCCAAGCATTAGCAATAATAGAAAACAACAATGGTGTTATTCTTGCTGACGTTGTAGGGCTGGGTAAAACTATTATTGCTTGTTCCGTTGCCAAAGAATTGCGGAAAAGAGGAGTAATAATCTGCCCGCCCGGTATTATGGGAGACCCCAGAAAAAAAGATTCCGGCTGGAATATGTATAAAGAGCAATTTGGTTTATATGACTGGGAGGTATGGTCTCTCGGTGATTTGGAAAAACTTCAGGAATTTGTAAAGAAAACCAAAGATGTAGAGGTTGTTATAGTTGACGAAGCACATCGGTTCAGAAACCAAGATACGGAGAGTTATGAATATTTAAAAAATATCTGTCGTAACAAATTAGTAATGCTTCTTACTGCTACTCCGTTCAACAACCGCCCAGGTGACATTTTATCACTTCTCAAACTATTTATCACTCCAAAGAAATCATCAATAACCATGGAAAACAGTCTTGTTGATCGCTTCAAGTCTTTCAAAGGTTCTTTTGACCGACTCGGTTATATCAAGAAACACTGGAATGCAACAAACCAGCAAAAACGTAGTAAAGCACATAGTGATTACAAAACATTTTTTGGAGAAAAATTTGATGTTGTCTCTGGTTTGGAAAAAGTAGCAAGACGTTCAAAATATCTGGCAAAACAGATACGAGATGTTATAGAACCCGTAACTATTCGACGCAATCGTTTAGATTTGGAAGAAAACCCAGATTATAACAAAGAAGTAAAAAATCTGTCTAAGGTTGCCGACCCTAAAGAATGGTTCTTTGAACTGACAAAGGAACAATCTGTTCTTTATGACAATGTAATCAAATTATACTTTGGCGACCCTGATAACGGCGGAATGTTTAAGGGAGCGATTTACAGGCCTTTTGAATACGAAACGGCAAAAGAAAAAATTGTGGGAGAAAAACTGTCTGATAAAGAAAATTTTGAATTTTATTCCCAACGTAATCTATACGATTTTATGCGCCGGTTGCTGGTAAAAAGATTTGAAAGTTCGTTCGGCTCCTTTGAACAAAGTCTTAAAAACTTCAAACGTATTGCTGAATCAGTCTTAACATTCATTGAGCGAACAGGCAAATATATACTGGATAGAAGTTTGCTTGAACGAATATACGACAAAGAACCAGAAGAGATTGAAGAACATCTGGACGAATATACGAAAAAAATCAACGCAGGCGAGTATCCTAAAAACCATAAAGTTTATAAACTGGCTGACTTTAAGTATAGAGATGAATTTATAGAAGACATAAAATCTGACCTGAAGCTTTTCAATGAAATTCTTGATTCTCTGAATAAATTTAATCTGGTCAGAAATGATCCCAAGACATCTTGTTTGATTAAAAACCTTGAATCTCAACTAAAAAAAGAGCCCAACAGAAAAATTGTTATCTTTTCCGAATATCTTGATACAGTGAAATATCTTGAACCACATATTAAAAAAGTCTTTGGCGATAGGTTGCTGGTTATTGCTGGTGACCTGACAGCAAAAAACCTATCTGCAATAAACACAAATTTTGACGCTTCCTTCTCTGAACAGAAAGATGATTTTGATATCTTGTTATCTTCAGATAAAATTTCAGAAGGTTTTAACCTAAACCGTTCTGGTATTGTCATCAATTATGATATTCCATGGAATCCTGTTCGCATTATTCAACGGTTGGGACGTATCAACCGAATAAGTAAAAAAGTGTTTGACAAACTTTTTATCGTCAACTTCTTTCCTACTGAACAGGGGGCAGAATTGGTACAAGCAAGGGAGATTGCCAGCAATAAAATGTTTTTGATTCATAATACTCTCGGTGAAGATTCTAAAATATTTGCTATTGACGAAGAACCGTCTCCTGCCAAATTATATAACAAAATGCAACAAAATCCCGACAAACTGGAAGAAGAAAGTTTTTATACAAAGGCTTTAAAAGAGTTTATAAGAATAAAAAAAGAAAATCCAGGTCTAATTGCTGCTTTGGAAACTTTCCCTCCACGTATAAAAGTGGCAAAAAAAGCTGATACAGATGAACTATTGGTCTTTCTTAAAAAAGGCAGACTGTATATTCATGGAACCATATACAAGCAGGAAGAGAAAGATACCTTTTTTCAGGCAACTTTTGAAGAATCCTACAATAAAATTCTGTGTAAACCTGACGAAGAACCGTTAGAACTCGGAGCAAAGTTTTGGAGTGCTTATGAAAGTATAAAAAACTTCAGGGATCACAGAGTAGGACCGCCAACTGAACGAAGTTTGGAAGAACAAGCCAAGAACAACCTTAAGACACTTATATATAGAAACCATACAGAAGAAATACAACTGGTAAAAAATTTCTTAAAAGTACTGCTTGAAGATATTACCGATTATGGCACATTGCCGGATTATACATTGCGAAGGATAGCCAACTTTGAAAGCAGCACAGAAAAACAACTTAACCAATCTCTCAAAGAAATCTATGCTTTGAAAGATAAACTTGGTGCTGATTATCTTGAAAGAGAGAAATTCCAACAAAAGAATTTAACTAAAGAAATTATTGTTGCTATTGAAAATCAAAAATTATGAAAAGACAAATTCTCCAGGATATTATTAACAATTTTAATGAAGAAAAATTCATAAGGTTTTTTCGTGAGGCGAATGATAAATTCCGCCATCCCAATGAGTCTCTGCGTCACGAGGATGATAACTTCGGACAGGGCACCAAATTGGAAGAAATTGATTTTGAAGATGGAAACCTAATAGTATGTTCGTTGCCTGTTAAAAAACCTCTAACAGAAAGAGCAGGGAAAAAAGTACAGTATGAACTGGGTAAGAAAATCCTTAAAGAGACCCAGACCGATGCAGGTATTTTTATTTTTTATGATAAAAATGGCAACTTTCGTTTCAGTTTAATCTACGCAAACTATCTGGGTAAACGTCGTGATTGGAGCGCTTTCCGCCGCTTTACCTATTTTGTAAGTAAAGATCTTACAAATAAAACATTTCTTCAAAGAATTTCTGAAGGTAATTTTTCTTCTCTGGAAAAAATTAAGGAAATTTTTTCTGTAGAAAAGGTTACTAAGGAATTTTACCAAGATATAGCTTACTGGTATTTCTGGGCGGTTAAGAATTCCAGATTCCCCAAGGATGCCGAGGTAGAAGATAATGGTAGGAATGTTGCTATTATCCGGCTAATAACAAGAATGATTTTTATCTGGTTTATGCGGGAAAAAGGTTTGATGCCAAAAGAACTGTTTGAAAAAGAAAATATCAATGGAATTCTTAAAAACATTGATTCTGACGATTCAACTTACTATCGGGCAATCTTGCAAAACCTGTTTTTCGCTACCTTAAATACCAAAAAAGGCGAACGACAGTTCAGAAGCGAAATACGTGGGTATAAAGGATATAATCCCGATTTCAGCAATCAATACGTATATCGTTACCATGACCTTTTTACAAACTCTGAAAAAATGGAAGAATATTTTGGAAATATTCCGTTTCTTAACGGTGGGCTGTTTGACTGTCTCGATGATGGTACAAATGATATTTACATAGATGGTTTTACTGAAAGAAAACAAGAATATCAACCGAGTGTCCCGAATTTTCTATTCTTCAGCGATGAGCAAAATATTGACTTAAACTCTGATTATGGTACTAAAAACAAGAACTATAAGGTACAGGGACTTTTGAATATTTTATCTTCATTTAACTTTACTATTGACGAAAACTCTCCAGACGATGCAGATATTGCTCTTGACCCAGAACTTCTGGGCAGGGTTTTTGAAAATCTTCTGGCAAGTTTTAATCCTGAGACATCCACTACCGCTCGCAAAGCTACCGGCAGTTATTATACTCCAAGAGAAATTGTTGATTATATGGTTGTAGAATCGCTTAAAGCGTATTTCAAGACACACCTTTCAGAAATAGACAATATTGACGGGAAACTTGACACCTTGTTTTCAAAAGAAAAAGAGGAAAACCCTTTTAATAAATCTGAATCTAAAGAACTTGCGGAACTAATTGAAAGCGTTAGAATTGTTGACCCGGCTGTGGGTTCAGGTGCTTTTCCAATGGGCGCACTTAACAAGATGGTATTTATCCTTGGTAAAATTGACCCTGACAACGAATTATGGAAACAGGCACAACTCGCAGCCGCAAATAAAATACCAGACCTACAGGTCAGCAAAATTGCAAAACAGCAGATTGAAGAATTCTTCAAAGACAAAAATGCTGACTATGGACGTAAACTATACTTAATACAAAAATGTATTTACGGCGTGGATATTCAGCAAATCGCTGTAGAAATAACTAAACTACGCTTCTTCATTTCTCTTCTTGTAGATGAAAAAATTGATGAAACAAAAGAAAACTATGGGATTGAAGCATTGCCAAACCTTGATTTTAAAATTATGCAGGGCAATAGTCTGATTTCTGAATTTCTTGGGATAGATTTTGATAAAGAAAACGGAGAAGAAAAAGAGCAGACAGGGTTGGGATTTGAAGAAAAGGCAGACTCTATTATTAAAGAATTTGAGCAAAAGAAATTTGATTTTCAAAATGAATCCGACAGACATAAAAAAAATAAATTAAAACAAGAAGTGGAAGATTTGATGATAAAAATCTTTGAATCAAAAATAAAAAAACAGAAAGCAGGTTATTTTAGACAAATAGAAGACATTGAAAGGAAATATGAGATACTTCCTAACAAGAAAACACGCGAAGAACAAATATCGAAAGAAAAACAAAAACTTTCTAAAAAAACCGGCTTTGATTTAGAAAATATAGAAAAACAACTTCGAGAATTTACCAGCAAGAATAAAACACGACCGTTTTTCCTCTGGAAACTCTACTTTGCAGAAGTCTTTGAAAAAGGTGGTTTTGATATAGTTATTGGAAACCCGCCGTATGGAGCTAAATATTCGAATCAGGAAAAAGAGTTCTTTAAAATGCGCTATAAAAGCACAAAAACTTATGAAGGACAAAGGGGTTCTACAGATACCTTTGTCATATTTACTGAAATGGGCTTTAATATTCTAATAAAGAATGGCAGTCTCAATTTCATATTACCGATATCTATAACTTCTAGCGATTCGATGGCAAATATACACGAACTTTTGGAAGAAAACTGCAGGATTATCAAAATTTCATCTTACGCTGTTAGACCACAGCCTATATTTGAAAATTCTGTTGTAAATACAGCTATTCTTTTTTTTATTAAGACGCTTGCAAGAAATGAGCAGATTATGACAACAAAAATGTATAGGAAAGGAAAAAGATTTGATTTAGCTAACTTATTGAAGAACCTTCAATTTATAGACGTAAAAGATTATAAGCTTAGAGGAAGGTATCCTAAAATTGGCTTACCTATCGAAATCGATATGTTGAAAAAATTGCTCAAATTAAAAATAAAAATTAAAGATCTTTTAAACGACAGCGGTAAACCAATATATTATCGTTTTGCTGGAGGGCGATATTTCAAAGTCGTTACGAACTACTCTACGGGTTCTTCCGCGGAAAGAAAAATATGTTTTGATAGTGAGATAGCTGACATTGTGGGGGCAATTTTAAGTAGTAATTTATTTTTTTGGTTTTATCAGATTTATTCCGATAACTTAAATCTAAAATCGTACGAGGTTGAATCATTTCCAATTCCCCTAAATAAAATAAGCAAGGAAAATATCAAAAAAATTAAAGAGTTATACGTCACTTATCTAAAAAGCGTTGAAGAAAATGCGCGCATAAGAACAACAAGGAATTATGCAAATATAGATTCCTTCAAGGAGTATAAAATAAGCAAATCAAAAAAATATATTGATGGAATCGATGATTACATTGCGCCCCTGTATGGGCTTAGTCAAGAAGAATTGAGATTTGTAAAAAATTATGAACTAGAGTTTAGGTTATTAGGAAATGAAGATTGATTTGAATAATTCTAAAATCCTTGCTACTACTAAAGATGATGACTATTTAGAAAACTCTAACAAACAAGCAAAAGTTAAAGAATACGAAAAACAAATCGACCAACTTGTCTATAAACTCCACGACCTAACCGAAGAAGAAATCCAAACCATCGAAAATGAATCTTCAACCTAAAATTTATGACCAAATTAAAAGAGAAAGAAGCTGATTGGCAACAATATTATCCAGCTTCTAAATTTACGGATAGAGATATTTTGCTTAAGGAATATGAAAATTGTGCCGCAAATATTCAATCTCAAGAACGAATATTTTTAAACGCAGCAAATTTTATCCTCGTAATATCTGCTATGCTCGGTTCAATAGCTGTAAGTTTTCTCCACAATCCTACTAAATTTTTTAATGGTGCGTTATCAACACAAACGTTATTAATTCTTACATTTATAATTTGTTCTTTTTCTTGGTTAACGGTAAGATATTTTGCAGAGAGGCAAAAGTCAATAATTTTTGATTCAAGAAAAATTGTCATTTTAAGACACATGCTAGGTTTGTATTATGGCACCCAGCACTTAGTTTTACCTAATTGGAGAATAGAGGGAGCCACTAATCCATTTGCCATAAAGCTTTTTCCTGGCTGGTTTTCGTATGTTACATATCCCTTTTGGCTAATTTGTGTAACTTCGACCATTCTTTTGTATGGAATTTTGCCACATATAATCAAAAATTTCGTTTCATTATCTAGTATTATGTCATCTCCAAGTAATCAAATAACCTTTGCTGCTATTTTTCTTATGTTGTGGGTCATTGTAATTTCTTTCTCTTTTCGTTTCGCATTATACGATACAAATGAAAGATTAGTATTAAGTCTTGCTAAAAGACTTGCTAGTTGTTTTCATTTAGGACTTGTAAAAGATTTTGAATACGTAATCTACAGAGCTAAATTAGCAGTGTATGAAACTCAACGTATGAAAATTGATTTAACAGTATTTAAAAAAAATCTAATATTCATCGAAGATCGTGGTTTTTATAAACATAAAGGAATTAGCATAAAAGCAATCGCAAGAGCTATTTTAGGTATTATAGGAAAAAAACGTCGTTCAGGAGGTTCAACTATTACTCAGCAATTAGTTAGAACATTGTTCATAAAAGAAATGAATAAAACTTTTAGGCGAAAAATAGTTGAAATAATTTTAGCTCTGTGGTTTGAAAAAGTATGTTCAAAAGAAGAAATATTGGAAATTTACTTATCTTCAGTTCGCTTCGAAAACAGAGTAAATGGTATTACAGAGGCACTCAAATATTTCTTTCAATGGTCCAAAGGCAAGTCAATTTCTGAGCCAGAAATATTTTTTCTTATTGAAAGAATTTCCAATGTTAGGTCCTTAATTTTAACAAATAAAATTTCTGATACATTGTATCAGATGTTCGAAAAAAGATTATTAACAAGCGAGGATATTTCAGAGATTAAAGCAATTTATTCTAAAATGTATCAATCTAAAAAATTAAAAGTTGAAAATAAAGAAATTTTTGAAAAATGGTTAGGTTATAAGTTAATAGAGTAAAAACGATAACATTGACCATCATAAAAAAATTTTAGAATATTTTGCGAAAGTTTTTTATTTCTTTTGAAGTTAGAAAAATGCTTAAATTGTGATAAGAAGCCTCATCTTTTGATATTTGAAAAAAACCAATATAATTTGCTGATTTTCTTAACGAGGACATAGCGTATCTTTTAGGGCTTATTGTGGGGAAAGGGATTTTTGTTAAGGAAGGACAAATATGGCGCTTGGTAATTACTTTTCCATATAAAAATTTAGTTGCTAAAAGCTATAAAGATGTATACAATAAGCCTTTGGAGTTATAAAATAGCTTAGATGTAGTCGTAAATAGAATACGTAAATATAGTCTTGATCTTGCTAAAGAGAATCGTAATAAAAACGATGTATCGTTAATAATTACTTGGCATAGAGAGGATTTATCATGGCTAATCTTAAAATATCTTTTGAATGATGAATTTACGGATTTTCATTCCTTTAGAATTCCAAGAACAATTTTTGAAGCTGACAAAGAGATACAAAAAGAATTTTTAAGGAGATACTTTGATACAACTGGACATATCAGAAAATCTAATGCTGCTTTTGGAAAAGAAGATCAACATCGTATATATTTGGAAGCAGATCAGAGAAATTGGTTGCTTATTGCTGATTTAGCTAAGTTGTTATATAACATTGAAATGCCAATACATACTATAGATTTTGGACATCCGAATTTTAGAGATCCTGAACAAAAAAAGCAAAGGGTTTTTGGGCGAAAGAACATCAAATAAAAATCTTTGCAAATCAATTTGCCCTGGTAGGCTCCTATTTAAATCATAAAGATAAAGTACTTAAAGAATTGGCGAGTAAAAATCGCAATATGATTTATCGCTCAGCAGGAAAAAAAAAGGCATACAGGATAAAAGAAAAACCAGAACATAAAGAGGAAATTTCAGAAAAACTACCTGTTTTTCTTCGAGGGCGACATTTTAACCATTGGAGGGAACTTTTAAATTACTTAATTACTATTACAGAAAATGAATAGGCAGGGAAACACTTCCAAACGAGAGATTGTTTTATATGTACCGATGAAAAAATGGTTTTGTGATTATCTGCAAAATAAGAATCGGAATGCTGAGGTTACGGTTCATGATGTTCATAACATCTACTTGAGCGATTTTTTTACAAAAACTACGTTTCGAAAAAACTTTCCGGACTATCCTACATATAAAATCAAAATTGATTTATTAGGCGTTGTAAAAGAAAAAGACAAGTATGGATTGATATTTATAGAGGTGAAATATGGAGCTTTAAACTTTTCTCATCTTGCTCAAATCCTTGTCTATTCAAAGCTTGTAAGACCTTCACAAGCAATTCTGATATCTCCCCAAGGGTTAAGTGTGCATTTAAACAATATTATAAATAAATATCAGCGTGAAGACATGCTTGAGTATATGACTAATCGCAAAATTCAGCTTGCTAAATGGGATGAACACCGCGGGGGTATTCTTTTTTGAGGTTTTCTATAAAAATAGTAAGTGAAATCCTCGCTACCACTAAAGATGATGACTATTTACAAAACTCTAACAAACAAGAAGTCGTAAACTTTGCTAAGAGTCATAGAATAAGCGTTGATATTGTATTAGATCGCTTAGCACATGAAAACGAAATATCTTGGAAAAATATCGCAAATTCACGCAAGAAGCTTACTATTAAGATATAAACAGCTTATGTCATTTTATCAATTTCTCTACGGTTCGGACAAAGTCCAGTAGTCGGAGCTAGCTAGCGTGAGTTTCCCACTTTAGAAGGAAAAAAGCGTCGAACCCATTGATATAATTATAACACAGCAATTTTGACTTGTATATACTAAACTGCTGTTTTTTGTATTATTTTCCACATTTGTTCTTCTATATCGCTCATAGATTCCAACTGGCTTTCAACCTTTGGTCTACCCTTTTTACCCGTATAATAGATTGTGGTTGATTTTCTTATATTGGATAATCGTTCTATGATTTCCTCCAGCGACATTTTCATACCGGCGTCAAAGAGTTTTTTTCTCAAAAGCTCGCTTATCAATAATCCCAGCAGACAAATGAAGGTATGTACTTTTATCTTTTGGTCAGTCCAGTGGTATTGAGGTCGTACACTAAAATGATATGGATTTTTAAGGTGCCTGAATATTCTTTCTATTTTACTTTGCCCATGATATGCTTCAATTATTTCTTCGTTTGTCCATTCCATCCTGTTGGTGAAAAATATCTTTTTGCCGAAAACTTCATTTATTATTTTATTCTGGGCTTTTTTATCAATCACCCATAATACATCAAACCCACTTTTATTCTCTGCAGATTCTTTTATTTCTACCTTTATAACTCCTTTGAGCAGCTTTCCAGAAATAATCTTGCTTATCTGTTCTTGAAGCTGTTCTTTGTTTCTTTTTCTTGCACCAGGCGAATTCAGCTTTTCCTTCAACAACTCCAGGGAATTGACTTTTTTATCTATATCTAAAAAGAAACCTCTTATCTGTCCGTCTTTTAGTTTTTCGCTTCTCTTAATTATTATCCTGTGCTCTTTACCCCATAATTCTTTTTCAGCTCTGTGGACGAGAACCTTTTTACCGTCCGCTAATTCTATTTGTTCATATTTTTTATAAGGGATTTTTATTAAGTCAGAATGAGAATAAATAGAGAGTGTCCCCACATACCCAAGTTTCTTTTCCTTTAATATGTCCATTCCTTTCGAGCTGTTATTGCCCTTGTCAAAAACAAGCGTTATTTCTTCAACCTGCCCGACAATGCTTTTCAACCTTTGCAGCATTTTTTCCAAATACTCAGGAAAGATAGAAACATCATTCTTGTTACCCTGATAGATATACGAAAAAATGGGTAGAAAAAAATCTTTCGTGGTTAAAAGAGCGAGATTGTATTGCCGTAGGTCATCTCTCTTCTGTTTATTTTTGCCTCGTTGCCCGATGGTATTCTTTGAGTTGCTGGTATTAATATAAGTATAAAAGTTTGTGCTGTCGTAAAACAATATAGACCAGTTTAACCTATATTTCTTATCTACCGTCCTGATTATCTCCTCCTCTATCTTTTCTATATCTTCTTGTCTTATTTTATCCATCTGGTCCCAGAAATGCTGACTGGTTATCCGTCGCACATCAAAACCCCATTGTTCAGGCAAAGTGGTGGTCTCTACCCACTGACTAAAACTTCTCTTGCTTGCAGGTTTGACAACCCGGTGAATTGCTCCCAGTAAGATGGTCTGTCCAACGCTAAGCCCATCCCGCTTCTGTTTAGGAAAATATTTATTAAGTATGTTCAGCAATTCTATCTCTTTACTTGCATTTAATAACCCCAATACTGCGCCGTGAGAAAAACTCTTCACTGTTCTATCACGTTGTTGTTCAATACGTTTCAATAAATTCTCTACCTTGCCTATATATTCAAGCACAACAGGTTGAGGTTTGCCATTAATCCTTCTGCATTCCACTATATACCAGTATTCATTGCCATTTACTTTTTTCTTCTGTAATGTTGCCATAATAACATTAGTATATACATACCTTTTTATTTTGTCAAATATATTTTTATTCTTTTTAATAACAAGCATTTTAAGAGTATATAATATTGTTTTAATTATTTATTTTAGTATATACATAAAAAATAAGCGGAAACCCTTATCCTTACTTAATTTTGTATTATTTTATGTTATGAAAGTGGGAAACTCACGCTAGGGGGTAATCCAAACTTATTGTATTAAAGTATGTGATTTTTAGCACAACAGGGGAGGATGCTCTTGAGCCAAAGAAAGACGCACCTAAAGAGAACACAGCAAAAGATAAAGATTTTGAGCAATTATTGATAGATTCATGGAATTATCCCGGTAATTTTACTAAGAATATGGTTGTAAAAACAGCTGACGACAAGAGTTTGCTGTATATGGTGGTAGAGAGATTAGAATTGAAGTATTACAGGGAATACTGGTTATTGGATGCTGTTTTATACACTACTTTTTACGAGAAAGAAGGAAAGGAATTGATGAATCCATCTTATTCTTGTGCAGAATACTTGCCTGTAATCATTGAGCATGAAAACAATATGAAGGATAGTAGCCTTGAGATGAATAAACTATCCATTTTTAATTCCCCTCTTAAGGTTCTCATTACTTATCCAGAAGGTAGGGATAAAGATGTGTATCTAAATGCGTATGCTGAGATTCTCAAAAAAGCCGATGTTTTTGATGATTTTTCAACGATGAGAAAACATTTAGTAATCTTGGGGTCAAGAGTCAATGGAGAAATTTTCTGGGAATTTTTTGCATACAAGAATGGTGGTTGGATTGAAATAAGCAAGCCGAAAGCAAATAATAGTTAATTTATAGATGTCCCAATCCCTTTTCGCCTTCGGCGACTTGTCCAGAGTATCCCCGAGGGATAAAACTCATCCCATTAACCTCTCTATAGCCCCCTCACCCTTAATCCCTCTCCCCCAAGGGTAGAAGGCAAAAGCTGGGATAAATCCGGAATGACATATAAGGGACAATCTTTACATTCCTCTCCTACTGTGTCTTGTCCGAGTACCTCCGAGGAATAACCTTCGTTTCTATCTGTATTATTTAATCTTTTTTTCAACTTTTAAGAAAAATATTAGGTGATGCAGGACTAAAAAAAAAAAATGTGGTAAAATATAAATATATATTTCTGTTTGAGTGCAAAAAAAATGCCCCTGTAGCTCAGATGGATAGAGCAACGGTTTCCTAAACCGTGTGTCGCCTGTTCGAATCGGGCCAGGGGTACTTGTTTTATTATAAAAAAGTGTATTTAGGAGGGGTTTCTAATTTTAAGGAGTTGCTAATGAGAAAAAATGTGGTAGTTGGGGTTTGTGGCTCTATTGCTGCTTATAAATCTTGTGAAATAGTTAGGCAGTTGAAAAAGAGAGGGTGGAATGTCAAGGTTGTTATGACAAAGGCGGCTTCTCATTTTATTACGCCTCTTACCCTTGCAACCCTTTCTGGAAATTCTGTATACTTGGATATGTTTTCAAAAGAAGCGTACACCTCTAACGATATAAGCCATATATCTTTATCTGAATTTGCGGATATTATTCTTGTAGCTCCAGCCACCGCAAATGTGATAGGAAAACTTGCCTCTGGCGTGTGTGATGATTTATTGACCAGCACGATTATTGCTTTTCAGGGGAAAGTGATTTTTGCGCCTGCTATGAACGACAATATGTGGAATAATAAAATCCTTTCTGAAAATGTAGAGAAGTTAAAAAAGGTTGGATATCTATTTGTTGAACCAGAAGCAGGGGAACTTGCGTCAGGCAAGAAAGGGACAGGTCGTCTTGCTACGATTGAAAAGATAGTTGATGATGTTGAAAAAATTTACAAATAAGAGAGAAGGTATGATTACTGGTATAGGTTTTGATAATGAAAAGTATCTTGAAGAGCAGAGCAAAGAAATCCTTAAACGTATAGATATGTTTGAAGGGAAACTCTATTTAGAGTTTGGCGGGAAACTTCTTTATGATTACCACGCTGCCAGAGTTTTGCCCGGGTACGACCCTAACGTCAAGATTAAACTTTTGAAACAACTTGAAGATAAGATAGATATTCTACTTTGTATCTATGCTGAAGATATAGAAAAAGGGCATATTAGGGGAGACTTTGGGATTACTTATGATGTAGATACTCTAAAACTTATTGACGGGCTTAGAGATTATGGGTTAGATATTCTTGGGGTGGTTATAACACGTTTTGATAACCAACCACAAGCTATAAATTTTCAAAAACGACTTGAGAACCATAATATTACTGTATATCTTCATTCTGCTACAAAAGGGTATCCCACAGATATAGAAACTATTGTGAGTGAGGAAGGTTACGGTAAAAACAGTTATATAAAGACGAACAACCCTGTTGTTGTGGTGACAGGTCCTGGTCCTGGAAGCGGAAAACTGGCAACCTGTTTGTCTCAACTTTACCACGACCATAAGAGAGGAATACGTTCGGGATATGCTAAATTTGAAACTTTTCCTGTATGGGATATTCCTTTAAAACACCCAGTAAACCTTGCTTACGAAGCAGCAACAGTAGATGTGAACGATGCCAATGTTATAGACCCGTTTCATCTTAATACTTACGGAAAAAGTACTGTTAATTATAATAGAGATGTTGAAATTTTTCCTGTACTAAAAAGGATTCTTGAAAAGATAACAAACGGGCAGATACCTTACTCTTCTCCTACTGATATGGGGGTTAACCGTGTTGGAGCAGCAATTATAGATGATAGTCTTGTTAGGCAGGCGGCTCAACAGGAACTTATAAGAAGATATTTTAGGCATAGGTATGAATCTATACTTGGCGTTGGAGGTAAAGAGATTGTTGATAAGACGATTCTTCTAATGGAAGAATGTGGAACTAAAATAGAGGATAGGTTGGTTGTAAAACCAGCAAGAAAAGCTGCTTCTGAGGAAAGGAAAAACAGAATAAATCTTCCGAAAATAAGTTGGGGGGCTGCTTTACAATTAAAAGATGATACTATCATAACAGGAAAAAATTCTTGTTTGATGAGTGCTGCTTCCTCCCTTGTACTTAACGCTATAAAATATTTGGCAGGTATACCTGACCAGATACATCTTCTTTCACCACACGTAATAGAGAATATTGCCACTATGAAAAGGGATATTCTGAACCTTAAAAGCGAAATTCTTGATCTTGCGGAAACTTTGATAGTATTAAGTTTTTCTGCGGCAACAAATCCTTCAGCTGAGGTTGCTATGGCAAAACTTAACGAACTTTCAGGTTGCGATGCTCATTTTACTCATATTCCTATCCCTGGGGATGAGATAGGGTTAAGGAATCTTCGAATATATATTACAACGGATGGAGCTTTCCCTTCTAGTAATCTTGTCTTTTAAGATATGCTTAATTTTAAATAGGTGCGGGGTTAAAATAAGTGCGAAGTGTGTTTTTTTGTTATAGAAAGTGTGGGGTAGCTTGTTGAATTTGGCAGAAAATAGTTAAAAATGGGAGAAGTTAATGGTTAAACTGGCTGTTATTGGGGCAGGAAGGTTTGGCACCAATATTTTGAACACGTTTTCTCAAATGGAAAAGCAGGGTAGATGTAAACTTGTTGCACTGTGCGACATAGACCCCCATCTACTTGCAAGTCAATCTAAGAGATACGGAAAAAAGGGATATCTGGATTATAAAGAGATGTTGTTGTCTGAAAAAGATGTTGACGCTGTTGCGATTGCTACACCAGACCCTTTCCATAGAGAGCCTGTTTTATATGCAGCCAATTTAGGGAAACATATTTTTGTAGAAAAACCTCTTGATATAACAGTTGAGGGGTGCCAGGAAATGATAGAGGTTTGTAAAAAGAATAAACTTCTGCTACAAGTAGATTTTCATAAAAGGTTTGACCCTTTCCATCTGGCTGTCAAAAAAGATATAGAGAAGAACAAAGCCGGTACCTTGAAATACGGGTACGCTTATATGGAAGATAAGATAGTGGTACCTCGAGATTGGTTTGTTTCTTGGGCTGCTCAAAGTTCTCCAGTATGGTTTCTTGGGGTACATTTTTTTGATCTTATGAGGTGGCTAATAGGTAGTGATGGAAAGACCGTTTATGCTAAAGGTAGTAAGGTTAGGTTAAAAAGTTTGGGAATAGATACCTATGATTTTGTGTCCAGTATGATAGAGTTTAAAAATGGGGTTATAATAAATTTTGATGTATCATGGATTTTTCCTGAAAAATTTGAATCGATTGTTAACCAAGGTTTTAAACTTGTAGGTGATAAAGGTGTTATTGAGTGCGACAGTCAAGACAGAGGAACAAGGGTTTTTTATGAGAAATCTGGTGTTATGACATATAATCCTGCTTTTATATATGAAGAAAGCGATAAATCAGGAGGAATAAAATATTTAGGTTACGGTATTGAAAGTATTGCAGATTTCGTGTATAATCTTGAACGTCTTAGAAAAGGTGGAACTCTTAATGATATAAAAAAGGAGATAACTGCTTTAGGAGAAGACGGGCTTGAAGCAACAAAAATAGGTGTTGCTGTTCATAAGTCTCTTGAAAGTGGAAAGGTAGAGGAGGTAGGTTAGTAGTTGTACAATAATTTTTTAGTCTCAGGTTTTCTATTAAAGTTAAAAATAGTTTAACCTGTGTTTTTGTTATTTAAAAATATTAGAAAGGAGAAAAATAAATATGTCCGCAACAATAAGGTTAGTAAGAAAAGGTAAAAAAAATAGGCCATTTTTTAGAATTGTGGCAATAAGTAAAAAGAAAGATGGGAGAGGAGATGTTCTTGAAATATTGGGACATTACGACCCTATACCAAAGGAAAAGGTAATTGAAATTAAAGAAGATAGAGTTCAATACTGGTTTAGTGTTGGAGCGAAACCTTCACCTACGGTTAAAAGTTTGATGAAGAAGAAAGGTATATTTATTCCAGCTAATGTTGATAAATGAGAATCGATATATTAACTATTTTTCCAGAGATGTTTACTCCTTTGGAAAGTAGCATAATAGGTAGAGCAAGAGAAAAAAAATTAGTTTATATTAAGATATGGAATTTAAGAGATTTTGCTGACCCTGCAGATAGGCATAAAAAAATTGATGATGCTCCGTATGGTGGTGGGAAAGGTATGGTTTTTAAATGTGAGCCTATCTTTAAAGCTGTAGAAGAAATTAAGAAAGAGAATAATGATGCAAAAGTAATACTGACTACTCCTCAGGGTCTTCTTTTTACTCAGAATAAAGCCAAAGAGTTTAGTAAAGAGGAAGGGATAATTATAATCTGCGGGCATTATGAAGGTATAGATGAAAGGGTAACATCTATCTGTGATGAAGAGATATCTATTGGGGATTACATCTTGACCGGCGGAGAACTGCCTGCAATGGTTGTAACAGAAGGAGTTGTTCGGCTCCTTCAGGGAGTTTTACCTGAAGAGTCTTTTTCTTATGAGAGTTTTTTTGAAGGACTTCTGGACTGGCCTTGCTACACAAGACCAGAAGTATTTAGAGGAATGAAGGTGCCTGATGTTCTTCTGTCTGGCAACCATAAAAAAATAGAAGAATGGCGTCAACAACAAGCCTTAGAAAGAACAAAAGAAAGAAAACCAGAACTTTATAAGAAATATCTAAAAAGGTCAGATAAGGAGAATATTTGATGAAATTAAAGATTGGCATAGTGGGGTATGGTGCTATTGCAGAGAAGTTTCATCAGCCAGGTATAAAAGCCTCTAACTATGCAGAGATTTCTGGTGTTTATGATAAAAATAAAGATAGATGTGGCAAACTTGCTTCTGTGGAACCAGATGTAAAATGTTACAAAAGTTATGAAGAGATGCTCTCTGATAGTCGGATAGAAGCTGTGTTGTTGGCTACTCCCAACAATTTACATTGTTCTAATGTTATTTCAGCAGCAGAGGCAGGTAAACATATTCTTTGTGAAAAACCTATGGCTCTTAATATGGTCGAATCACGTCTTATGGTGGATATGTGTGATAAGGCAGGGGTTACTTTTATGGTTGCACACCATTTACGTTTTAAGGCGTGCAACATAAGAACTGCTGAGGTAATCTCAGAAGGTAAACTCGGTAGAATATCTTCTGCAAGGGCAATTTGGTCTTTTAATATTCCAGGTGGGCTTCTTTCTGATGGTTGGCGAGAGAACAAGAATATGTCAGGTGGTGGGCAGATTATGAATGTTAATTCTCACTGTATAGACCTTCTTGTATACCTTTTTGGTAAACCACAGAGAGTTACAGCTTTTTTACAGACAGAAAAAGGCTCTGTTGTTGAGAGTGGTTCTATAGTTATGATTGAGTTTGATAACGGTATTTTGGGAATAGCTCAAGGTTCGTATAGAGAAAAGGGTTCTTCTAACAATCTTGAAATTTTAGGGAGTGAATCCACAGTTATAGTTAAAGGGGCTTGTTCTGCTGGTAAAGATGGAGAACTAAAATATTTTCCGTCTGGGGTTTGCGAAAAAGCCGAAACAGATGTAAGTCCGTATACTAAAGAAGTTGACCATTTTGTAAGAGCTATAAGAGAAAAATTTGAACCCATTTCGAGTGGTAGAAAAATTCTTGATACTATGATGGTTATAGATGCAGCGTATCTTTCTGCTCAGACAGGAAAACATATAAGTTTTTGAAAAAGGAGAAAACAATGATTAAAAAAATCGAAGAACTTGAAAAAGAGTTAATCCCTGATAAAGAGGTGCCAATGTTTTGGCCAGGTGACGATATTTCTGTTCACGTAAAAATTAAAGAAGGGGAAAAAGAGAGAATACAGGTCTTTAATGGGTTATGCATTGGTAAAAAAGGTAGCGGGATGAGACAAACTTTTACAGTAAGAAAAATCTCTTATGGTGAAGGTGTTGAAAGAACTTTTATGCTTTATTCTCCGAACGTTGTTAAGATAGAAATTACTAAAACACGTAAAAATAATAGAATGGCTCCAAGAGCAAAGATGTACTACGTTAGAAAAAAAGCTAAATAATTTTTGATGGATAAACAGAAGTTAGGCGCTAAAGGGGAAGAAAAAGGGGCACAGTTTTTAAAAAGACAAGGTTATAAGATTATCTGTAGGAATTTTAAGACTCGTGTTGGTGAGATAGATATTATTGCTGAACATAAAAAAGAGATTGTTTTTATTGAGGTCAAAACAAGAAGTTCTTTAAAATTTGGATACCCGGAAGAGGCGGTTACTAATAGAAAGAAAAAGCACCTTTTCAAAGCGTCTCAATATTATCTTTTTAAATCAAAAACTGATAAACCGTACAGGTATGAAATTTTGGCTGTAATGGCAAGCCAAGAAGAGTATCTATTTAATATAGTTCCAATTGAATGATTTTTAAACGACTGGTAATTTGTAAACAGTTGGTGCTAACAGGTATGAGTATAGTAGAGGTTACTTTTTAAAATATATTCTTTTTGTGCTATAATAAATTTTCTAAATAAAGAGAAACTTGAAAAAGAAGAGTTTTTATTCTAAAACTCGTTTACAAGGGGATTTGTATATGAATATAATTGTCTGCATTAAGCAGGTTCCTGATACTTTTGAAGTAAAAATAGATCCTGAAACCAACAGGATTGTAAGAGAAGGCGTTGAAAGTGTTATAAATCCTTATGATACTTACGCAATAGAAGAAGCAGTTAGAATAAAAGAGAAGTTTGGAGGTAAGGTCACGGCTGTATCTATGGGACCGCCTCAGGCAGAAAAAGCTCTTAGGGAGGCTATATCTATGGGGGCTGATGAAGCACTTCTGTTAAGTGATAGGGAATTTGCAGGTAGCGATACTCTCGCAACCTCTTATATATTAAGTTGTGGTATAAGAACATTGAAAGATTTTGATATTATACTGTGTGGTAGAGAGACTCTTGACGGTAGTACAGGGCAGGTTGGACCAGAAACTGCCTATCACCTTGGTATTCCATATATTACTTATGTGAGCAAAATAATAGATATCTCTTCTGGTCAGATACATTGTGTGCGTCTTATGGAAGACCATTATGAAGAGTTAAAAGCAGAACTACCAGTTCTTATAACAGTTATTAAAGAAATCAACCAACCGAGGATACCTTCTCTTAAAGGTATGTTGAAAGCAAAAAAGGCTGAGGTAGGGTTTTGTCGTTGTTGCGATGTAGAAGGAGAAAAATGCAATTTTGGGCAGGAAGGTTCTCCAACAAGAGTTGTTGATGTTTGGACTGAACAGTTGCAGAAAGAAGGAAAAAAAGTTGAAGGAGAGCCAGAAGAACTTGCATCGGCTTTATATAAAGAACTTGAAGATTTGGGGGTAGTGTAAAATGGCTATGGTAAAAATAATATACGAAAAATGTACTCTCTGTAAGGAATGTATTAACGAATGTCCTTTTGAAGCAATTGAAATAAAAGATGGTAGGCTATATATAAACGAAAACTGTACCTTATGTGGTTTATGTGTTAAGGTTTGCCCTGAAGACGCTCTCTATAAAGAAGAAAAAGAAGACTTTAAAACCAATATTGACCATTATAAAGGTATATGGTTTTTTGCTGAAAGTAGGGACGGGCAACTATCTTCGGTTGCTCTTGAAATGTTAAACGGGGCTCTTAAACTTAAAAAGAGTCTTGATGAAGAGGTGTCTGGTATAATTTTAGGTAACAATGTTACTGGTTTAGTTGAAGAACTTGGTAAAAGAGGTGCTGATAAGGTTTATGTTATTGACGACCCTGCTTTAGATTATTTTCAAGAGGAACCTTATGCTTTTGCTATGGCACAACTTATAGAAAAATATACTCCTAATATTGTTATTGCTGGTGCAACAATGATGGGTAGAGCTTTTATTCCTATGGTTGCGGCCATTGTTAAGACCGGTTTAACAGCCGATTGTACAGGCATAGACATTGATGAAGAGACAAAACTATTGTTGCAGACAAGACCAACTTTTGGGGGTAACCTTATGGCAAAGATAATATGTAAAAACCATAGACCTCAAATGGCAACAATAAGACCTAAAGTTTTTGATGATGCACCATTAATATCAGGAAAAGCAGAAGTTGTTGTTGAAGAACTTGATAAGTCAAAAATAAAAAATAAGGTTACATTTTGTGGTAGAGAAAAAATTGACAATATTGTTGATTTACAAGAGTCTGAGGTTATAGTTTCTGGTGGTAGGGGGCTTAAAGACCCTAAGAACTTTGCTATTATTAAAGAACTGGCAGATGCTCTTGGTGGAGCTGTGGGAGCTTCAAGGGCTGCTGTTGATTCAGGGTGGATGCCATACCCACACCAGGTAGGTCAGACAGGTAAAACTGTTAAACCTAAAATCTATATTGCTTGCGGTATATCAGGTGCAATACAACATCTTGCAGGTATGCAAACCTCAGATTATATTATAGCAATAAACAAAGACCCTGACGCTCCTATATTTAAGGTAGCTAATGTGGGTATAGTAGGAGATGTTTTTGAAGTCGTACCTGCCTTGCTTAAAAAGATTAAGGCTAAAAATTCGTAAATGGAGGCAATTAAATGGAACTGGGTATGATTTATGCGCTTGCGGGTGCTGCTTTGGCAGTATTTTTGTGTGGAACTGGCTCAAGTATAGGTATAGGGTACGCGGGAACCGCGGCTAACGGAGTTTTGTCTGAAGAGCCAGATAAATTTGGGATAATGCTTCTTCTGGTTGCTTTGCCAGGGACTCAAGGTATCTACGGGTTTTTAACAGGTTTCCTTGTACTTATAAAGGTTGGTATCCTTGGGGGCGCTGATGTTGCAGTTGTAGATGTAGTAAAAGGGTTGCAGATACTTGTTGCATGTATACCAATTGCGGTATCAGGTCTTTTTTCAGCAATACACCAAGGTAAGGTTTGTGCGGCGGGTATAGCCGTTGCTTCTAAACAACCAGAGGCAAGTATGAGAGCGTTGGTATATGGAGCTTTGGTTGAAACGTACGCTATTTTGGCTCTTGTTGTTTCAATATTTTTACTCTTTTCAATAACCCTTTAAATATTAAAAAGTAAAATGGTAAAACGACTCACAGAAAAAATTATTTTGGACTCTGAAACTAAATCAGAAGAAACTATAAGAAAAGCAGTTGAAAAACTTGAAAAAACTCTATTAGAAAGAAAAGAACTTATTACTAAAGAGTTTGAAGTAAAACTTTTATCTGCGAAAGAAAATATAGATAAAGAAAAAGAAATCGAGGTAGGTCTTTTTCGGCTTGAGAAAGAAAAAGAGTTGCTTCTACTTCAAAATGTATTGATAAAAGAGGTTATGGATGGACTGAAAAAAAAGTTCAATCTTTTCATAAAAGAGAATATAACCAGTATTATTACTGGTCTTCTGAAAGATGTTGAAGAGAAAAATTTGGTTATAAAAGTTCCAGAGGCGTCTTCTGATATAAATATAGAAGGTGCGAAGATTGTAAAAGACGCTAATATTACCGATTCTTTTCTTTTGGAAGGAAAAAACTGGAAACTTCTCTTTAATTGGGAACGGTTTAGCCAATCTATAGAGGGATACATAAGAGAAAAAATTGGTAAAGAACTTTTTGAAGATAATGACAAAAATAAAACAAATAGAGATACTTAAAGCGGAAGCGGTAGGTTGTAAAAGGTGCAATTTCTGGCAAACAAGAAATAATGTTGTGTTTGGTGCAGGGGATGTAAATACTCGAATACTTTTTGTGGGTGAAGCTCCCGGTTTTAACGAAGATAAAACAGGTATCCCTTTTTGCGGGAAAGCTGGAAATATTTTAGATACTCTTCTTGAATCTGTACAACTTACAAGAAACCAAATCTATATAACAAACATTATAAAATGTAGACCTCCTAAGAATAGGGACCCACAAGATGAAGAGGTTGAAAACTGTAAAGAGTTTTTTGAAAAACAGATACAGATTATAAACCCCGAAGTTATCTGTTGTCTTGGTAGGCACGCTTTTAAGAATATATTTAACAAGTTTGACATAAAAGTTGAAGGTACTATAAGTAGTCTCCACGGGCAAGTTTTTGAAAAATCTGAGGATATTTTTAACAGGATAAAAATCGTTGTGCTGTATCATCCTGCTGTAGCTGTATATAACCCTAACCAATTGCCTCTTCTCTTGAAAGATTTTAGTATCTTGAAGGAGATATAATGAATATTTTGTCCGTTAGTAGCCGTATAAAATCTCTTGAGAAACATTTTTTGAGGGCAGATAGAATAGAAAAATTGGTTCTATCTCGAGATTTTAACGAGTTTAGTACTATCCTTGAAAAATCTCCTTATGAGATTCCTAACAATATCAAAACTATTGAAACTCTTACTGAACTATTTAATAACAAAAAAACTATCCTAATTGAAGAGTCTAAAAAAAATCTTCCTATCCCTTTATACCAATATTTTGTTTTAAAATATGATTATCATAACCTAAATATTGTTGCTAACGGAAAGAACGAAAACTTTTCTGATTATTCAATTGTAAACTACAAAATACTTCAGGCATCTTTTAAAACAAATAACCATAAGAATATACCGGCTTTTCTTAAACCTGCACTTTCTATTCTTAATAAACTAAAAGATAAAAGTTTTGAAGAAATATCTTTATCTTTAAAACAATCTTACTATGAGGTAGCAGGTCTTCTCTTAAAAACTCAAAAATCTTCTATGATAAACTATTTTCTGCAAATTGAGATAGATTTTTCTAATATTTCTTTATTTATGCATAAGAGACTTACCGGTAAACATCTTGAACAGGAAAATTTTATAGATGGTGGAAATATAAAGAAAGAGCATTTTTTGAAAGAAGAAGTTTTATGGAAAACAGTAAAAAACGTTTATAAAAATATAGATGTTCCTATTGAAATAGATATTTTTGATAGAGAAAGGTTCAAAGTTTTGATGGGGTACCTTAGCCGTGTAAGGATTGTGCCATACGGTATGGAACCACTGTTTTTCTATTTTTTAGCCAGAGATATTGAACTTGAAAATGTAAAAAGAATAGCTATAGGAAAGTTTTACAATATTGAACCGCAAATCTTATCTGAATGGGGAGCATTCCCGTATCAATATGTTTAACAGAATTTAATTAAATGTACACTGTGAATTTATATACAACCTAAAGGAGTGAATTATGTCAAAAATATTCGGTTATATATCTCTTTTTTGCATATCCTTGAGTTGTACTCTTTGTAGCGAAAACCAAGGATACTCTCAATGGTTAAAAAGAAGAGAATCATTAATTAAAGATGCCACAGTTATGAGGTACTACACATTTGAAGACGTTAAAGATTCTGAAAGCGTGGTAACTGATTTAGGTAAAGAAGGAAAAACATTAAAGTTTGTTCCTTATAAGGACCCTGCCACCAAAGAAGAGTTTAACGATTTAAAAGTAATAGAAGGTAGGTGGCCAGAAAAAAAAGCAGTAAGTTTAGATAGAGGGTTTTATCAAGGAGAGGCGTACAACATACAAGACAAGCAGTTTAGTGTTGAGGTATGGTTTAGAAGGCAAGGTCCGGGAAGCATAGTGGCAGCAATGAAAAGGCAGGATGGTACTATTTTGGGAGTTTCAGGGTACACAAGAGGGTGGCGTATTATTACAGCTTACGAGCGTGATTTAAGTATACGTTTCTCTATTGGGCAACCAGTTGGTTCTGCCAACCTTTTTACCAAAACACCTTTACCTGACAACACCTGGCACCATCTTGTGGTGACCTGGGACGGTAACCAAATGAAAATGTATGTTAACGGGAAATTTGTGGAACAGGTTATGACAGAGATGGTTGATAGAAAAGCTCAACAGGTCAACAAGTTTTCAGGAGAGTATGTTAAAACAGATTATCCTTTCAAGATAGGGTTTTCTGAACATGGAGTTGGTTCTCTCAAACTTGATATAGATGAAGTTGTTATATATAACAGGGTTTTAAGTGAGGAAGAGGTCTCTGTTCTCGGTAGGGGACCTTCTGGGGTTTCTCAAGACGATGTTTTTATGAGAGCCGATACATATATTAAGGCGGGCGATTATAAGAAAGCTCGAGTAGAATACGAAAAACTTAAAGGGTTAGCGAGTTATGGTAAGGAACTATCTTTTTTTAATATAGCGGAATCATATAGGAAAGAGAAAGATTATGCTAATGTGCATAAAACGTATAACGAAATATTTTCAATCCCAAATCTATCTACCTATTACCGTATATATGGTCTTTTTCAGCAGGCAGAAGTATATATTGAACAGAAAAATTATATTAAAGCAAGAGAATTGTATAACCAAATTATAAAAACAGATGACGCTCTTGAGCATCACCTGTTTACTTCTTATAAGAAAATTGGAGATACATTTAGGGACGAAAAAAAATATTCAGAAGCAAGAAAGATATATGAACGGCTATTGGTAGAACAGGAGAGCCTTCCCTTGCCACATGAAGGGTACCGGCTCGATTTACGTAACAGGTTGGAAGAGATAGAAGACCTGAAAGACGGTTCTCAGATAAAGAGTCGGGATAAAAAGATAGAGGAATTGATAGAAAGTCCTAAAAGGTTTATATATGTTTCCCCTAAAGGCGCAGACACAAATTCTGGCACAAAGGCAAGACCGTTTGCAACCATTACGAGGGCACAGGAAGAGGTTAGAAAAATCAAAGCAAGCGGTGGAATACCAGCCGGAGGAATATCTGTTTATCTTAGGGAAGGAAGATACTTTATAGATAAGAGCATCTCTTTTGGGAAAGAAGATTCAGGCACAGAAAACTCTCCTATTGTATATAGAAGTTACCCTAACGAGAAAGTTCGTATTATTGGAGGTAAGCAAGTAAAAGGGTTTAAACTTCTTACCGACCCTGCTATTATTAAGCGTTTACCTGAAGAATCCAAGGGTAAGGTTTGGACTGCTGACTTAAAATCTCAAGGGATAACAGATTACGGAGAACTTTTAAACAGAGGTGGACACGGAGGAGATGTTCCGGGAGCTATGGAACTCTTCTTTAACGGGGCTCCAATGCGGCTTGCCCGTTGGCCTAATGAGGGGCACGCACGGGTTGCTGGCCTTTTTAGAGTTGATGGTGTTGGTAGGGGAGAGTTTCAAAAGGCAGGATTTGTCTATTCGGGGGACAGGCCAGAGAGGTGGTTGGAAGAAAAGGATGTATGGTTACATGGATTCTGGCATTATGTATATTCTAAAGACCACGTAAAACTAAAATCAATAGACACAAAAAACAAGGTTATAAATACATATTACGACACAAGATGGGGCGAAACCTATCCACTTTACAGTGTGCCGATAAGTAAAGATACTCCATATTATGTATATAACCTGTTAAGTGAGATTGATACCCCTGGAGAATGGTATGTAGATAGAGAAACAGGGAAACTCTATATTTATCCACCTGATAAGATTGAAAATAGCGAAGTCATAGCCTCTATGTTGAGCACTTCTTTGATAAGTATGGATGAAACTTCTTACATTATATTTTTTGGTGTTACTTTTGAAGCAACCCGTACCCACGGTATAGAGATAAAGAGAGGTAGGAACAACTATATAGTTGCAAGCACAATAAAGAATGTGGGGGAATGGGCAGTTAATATAAACGGCGGGTTTGAACACTCTATTGTTGGGTGTGATATTTTTGATACAGGTGAAGGAGGGGTTTCTTTAGATTTTTTAGGTGGTAGAAGTAAAACAACACCTTTCAGAAAAAAACTGATTCCAGCAAGACACCTTGTTATCAATAACCACATACACAGGTTTAACCGGTTTGATGGAGGTTACAGGCAGGGTGTTAGGATAGATGGGGTAGGTCAGATAGTATCTCATAACGTTATACACGATTCACCAATGCAAGGTATATACTTTAATGCTAACGACCATATAGTTGAGTTTAATGAGATGCACGACGTTGTTTATGAAGGTAGAGAGTTAGGCTCAATATATATATACGGAGAACCGTGGTATCTGATGAGCAGGGGTACGGTTATAAGGAACAACTATTTTCATCATATAAGTACCCATTCTTCACCGAATACTAACCAGGGACTTAATGCGATACATATTGATGCTATCAATGGCGGACTTGTGATAGAGAAAAATTTCTTCTATAGAATTCCTAATGGAGTCTCTAATGCACAGCCGGAAAACCGTATTGAGAATAACGTATTTATAGATTCTGAGGCAAGAGCCATATCTCAAGGGGACAGGTCGGCACTTTTTTATAACCAAGATGAAACTCCAAAGTATAGAACTATATCACATCTTGCTTCACAACGTTTAGCTTATGTTAGGTACAAACAACCGCCCTGGAGTTATCGATATCCGCAATTGTTTGATATGCTCTACAGAGAACGGCCTATAGGTTTGTCTCAGAACAACTTTATTGAAAGGAATATCAATACAGGTGGACCGTTTATTACATTCTCCAGAGGTGCAAAGGAGCATAATATAGTCAAGAATAACTGGGATGGAGATGAGCCTCTCTTTCTTGATAGGGAAGGTAGAGATTTAGCAATCAGGCCCGGTTCTCCTGTATATGGGTTAACAGGAGCAGAACCAATAACTATGGATGGTATAGGTGTATACAAAAGCAGTTTAAGGGCAAGTTGGCCTATCAGTAGAAGCCAAGAAGATATAGGTAAATATTACTATACAGACTGGAAACCTATGGACGAACTTTCTAAGACGATACTTGTTCCGTTAAAGCGGGTTAAATCTCCTTCTACCTATACAATCCCTGTGAGGAAAAACCCTGTAACTATAGATGGTAAACTTGATGTTAAAGAGTGGGGTAACCTTGATATAAAAAAAGCAATGGTTATTGAACAGCAGTTTCAAGGAGAGCAGGTAGAGGGTGCTAAAAGTTATGTATGGCTGTTACACGATAATGAGAATCTGTATATAGCGATAAAAAACGATCCTGATCCGTTTAAAGAAGGTATGCTTACCCGAATGAAGAAACATTCACCGCTTTTTGAGGTTGCTATTGAGAGCCAGCATAGTTCACAGACAAGTAGTTGGTGGTCTGATGATATGGTTACAGGACCAATATATACAATGAGTTTCTTTTATGATGGTGAATATAGAGTGAACAATCTTTTTAAAATGAATTATAAAGATGTTGCAGAGATAGAAAAAAACATAGAATATAAGAGGGTTGTACTTGATGATGAGAATAAGGTCTGGACTGCCGAGGTGAAGATACCATTTAAGTCTTTAGGGATCGATCTGAAAGAAGTTGAGCAGTTGGCGTTTAATATGGGAGCATACAAGAAAACTGACTGGTTTGCTTGGGTAGCAACGGGGACATCTATATGGCGAGTTGAAAATGCTGGGTTTATAAAGTTTGCTAAATAAATACTTTTTATAAACAACTTAAAAGTAGAACAAGTTATTAACCTCGATATTTATTATAGGAGATAACAAAATGAAAGCTGGATTTTACGAATCAGATATAACCCCTTCTCTTGGAATGGAACAACCCGGTGGTTACGGTAAAAGTTACGTAAAAAGTTATAGGGATAATCTTAAGGTTAGGGCTGCGGTCTTTTCAAGTGGAAAAGAATCTGTTGCTCTGGTTGGTATTGATAGTTGCATTATACAATCGGCTGAACCTGTTAAAATTATTAGGCAAGAGGTAGAGAAACGGACAGGTATAAAAGCAGGGGCTATACTTATGGGTGCTTCTCATACTCACGCAGGAGGTCCTTTTTTTGGGCTTAGAGAAGATGAGTATGCAGATGTTCCTGAACCAATTAAAACTCTTATTTCAAAACATTCAACTGTAACAGATTCCCTATATTATGAATATTTAATCGGGCAAACAGTTACAGCTATATGTGAAGCTTACACAAGAAGGCAAGAAGCGGTTCTTTCTTGCGGTTCTGGTTATGAAGATAAGGTTGCTTTTAACCGTCGGGTAAAAATGAAACAGGGAAGGGCGTATACACACCCTGGTAAAGGTAATCCTGATATAATAGATTTTGCAGGTCCTATAGACCCAGAAGTTGGCGTTATTGCGGCTTGGGATATGAAAGGTAACCTTCTTGGTACCGTTGTAAATTATGCCTGCCACGGAACAACCAACTACGGAGCGGTCACGGCTGATTGGATATATTTTTTAGAAAAAAGAATTCAAGGAGCAATGGGTAAAGATTCTATTGTAGTTTTTCTTAATGGAGCAAGCGGAGATGTTACTCAGGTTAACAACTTGTCTATGTCGGAGAGAGAGTTTGGGGAAAAATACGCTGATTTTGTGGGTACTCGTGTTGCAGCAGAAGTTATCAAGGTTATGGTTACCGCTGAAAAAGGCGATTGTTCACCTGTATCTTTCGCTCAAAAATTCTTAGAACTTAAAAGAAGAAAGCCTTCAAAAGAACGTCTTGCAAAAAGTTTGAAAATTGTTGAAGATGGGTTGAAAAATAATAGGTTTGATACAGAATGGACTTTTGCGAAAGAGTTACTTATAGCAGATTATTTTGTCAAGAAAGAGCCTATTAAAGAAGTTGAAGTTCAAGGTATACAAGTAGGCCCTGTTGTGTTCCTTGCTAACCCTGCTGAGTTTTTTTGTAACCTTGGTCTGAAAATAAAAAAATCTTCATTGTTCCCTCTTACTTTTGTTGTGGAACTTGCCAATGGAGGTGTTGGTTATGTTCCAGATAAAAAAGCCTTTTCATCTACAGGTGGAGGGTATGAGACTATTCTCACAAGTTATTCCAATCTTGAGGAAGGAGCAGGAGATAAGATTGTTGAAGCAAGCATTCAGATTGCTGAAAAATTTAAGCCCGGACAACTTCCTTCTACTCCGCAGGTAGATAAGAAAGGTACCCCTTGGGATTACGGAATTTTAGGTCCAGATAAAGAATAATTTTAAAGGTGAAGATTACTTGATATACATAGAAGTTTTTGCAACCGTATTTATTTGGCAGGCAAACCTTCAATGGCAAAACTGGTTTTAGGTGGCGCTACAGAAAACCCGTCTTCTTTTGTCATTATATCTTCTTTAAGTATATTCATTTCTGAATCAAAAAAGACTATTTTTAGGTCCCTTTTTACAGCGCCATATCCTTGGTTATGGTTAATAAATTTTGTGCCTTCGGATATGTTGGGGAATATAATAATAGTGTTGTCAAAATCCCTATAAGAAGCAATAGCAAACCCTTGATGTGCAAGTTGAGGTTCTGTAGCAAGAAGTATTCTACAACCTTCAAACTGAACCTGTGGCCAGTTGTTATAGACTGAGGCATTGTCTGTATCGACGTTGATATTTGCTGGGGTTTTACATCCTGAGAGCCCAAATAAGATTGTAAACTGTAATAAGAATAGTCCTGAATAGAGTGTTTTTTTCATATTGTTCCTTATTAAAGAGTTTAAAACATTTTAATTATTGTAACATATTTTACGTAAATAGATTAAAATATACAAAAAATATGTCAGGTCTCTCTTTGCGAGCGCTTCTTGACGTGGCAATCTCGTTTTTACTACCGCTCAATAGATGTTGACAAAGTAGGGCGGGGAGAGGGTAAAATACGTTGAATTTGTTAGAAGAATTTTAACAAATGGAGATAATATGATATATAAGAATATTTTGTTTCATAATGTGGTTGAACTTATAGAGGATGATGGAGGCTTTTATATAAACAGGATTCCAGAAAGCTTGAGGTTAAACTCAAACCCGTCTGTGGTTATAGGTGCAAGACAGGCTTCAGGGTGTGAAATGAGATTTAATCTGAAAAGCAAGGACGCTAAAATAACGCTTCTTGCCAATGGGATCGTGGAGGTTTATCAGGGAGTTTTTCAGAAGAGTGTTCATTTGATAGATAATAAAATCGTAACAATTCCTATAACTCTTCCTGCTAATATTGAACATTTAAATCACCTGTCTAAGGGTAGAAACCTACCTTTTGATACTTCTCTTACCAGAGTAATACTCCCTTACAACGGAGAGATGAAAATTATTGATATTGAAGGTGATTTTGAACCTCCCTCTAAGTCCCAGTTACCTTCGTTAAACTATCTTGCTTATGGTTCTTCCATAACTCACGGTGCAAGCGCTGTTAGTTCCTCAGGAACATATATTATGAGAACTGCTACTATGCTTGGGGTTAACCTGTTTAATCTTGGGTTTGGAGGTGGAGCCCGTTTTGAAAACCAGTTTGCAGACTATATATCTGAAAGAGACGATTGGGATTTTGCCTCTTTTGAGATAGGAGTGAATATGCTTCACCGGTCTGATGTGGCGGAGTTTAAGGAGAGAGTAGAATATTTTCTATGGCGAGTTCATAAAAAGCATCCCAACAAGTATCTCTTCTGTATTGATATATTCCCTTACCTTAAAACTTATATTCTTTCAGACCCTGATAAACCTAAAAAGTTCAGAAAGATTGTAAAGGCTCTCGTAAAAAGTATCAATTCTGATAAGGTTATTCATCTTGATGGAAGAAAGTTTATTACAGATATTTCCGGGCTATCATTTGATTTAGGGCACCCATCACTTGCTGGTATGGAAGAGATAGCGTTAAAACTCTCTAAAGAGATTACTAAGAAGATGAAATATATAAAGAAAAGCATTTAACTTGCTCTAATCAAGGGTTAGCAACTTGTGTTAAGTTGGAGAGAATTTCTCTTTTTTATGTTGCCACAATAGCAGGATAGGTTTTAGGTACCTATTTTAATTCCTTCCTCAAAAGCCATTAGGTTCATCTGAACAAATTTTTCTTTTACGTTCTTTTCTATTGCTAACAGTAAAGACTCTTTTTTGAGTGGTATTTTAGATGACGCTATACCTAACATAAAAATGTTTAATGCTTTACCGGAAGATACCTTCTGAACTGAGTTAAAAAAATCCCCTGCTATAATATCTGATGTTTTTTCTCTTATAATTGAGAGCGTCTTTTCAATATCATACTCTTCTCCGAGCAGAGGGATTCTTCTAGTATTTACTACTGCAAACCCACCTTCTTTCAAATAGTAAGAATACCTTGCACCTTCAAGAGGTTCCATTGCTAATAGTATATCTGCTTTACCAAGAGGTATCATAGGTCCATAAGAACAACCTATACGCACGTGAGCTTCAACTGAACCGCCTCTTTGTGCCATACCATGAACTTCAGCACCTTTTACTGGAAGGTTTTCATAAATAGAAGCCTCCCCAAGTATATCTGAACATAAAAGAATACCTTGACCCCCAACTCCTGATATTAAAATATCGCACCTATTTTTAGTTTCCATCTTTAATTTCCTCTATGGAGTTAAAAGGACATATTTCTACACATATCCCGCAACCACTACATTGGTTGGTTATCTCTGCTTTCCCATCCTTAAAAATAATAGCAGGGCATTTAAGTTGCAAACATAGTTTACACCCAGTACATTTGTTCTTATCAACAAAAAACTGTTTTTTAGGTTGTTTACCTACGAAAATACAATTTCTCTTAAAAATAATTACCCTAACCCCTTTATAGTCTTTGAAGTTTTTTAATTTTTCAATAGATTCTTTAATGAAATAAGGGTCAACTGTTATAACCTTCTCAATACCCATTGCAAGAATTAACTGTTCAAGATTGATATTGATTGTAGGTTCACCTATAGCTGTTTCTCCTGTTCCTGGATGAGGTTGGTGACCAGTCATTGCAGTTGTTCTGTTATCTAAAATAGCCACAATCTGGTCTGCTTTATTATAGCAAGCGTTTATAAGTCCAGTTAAACCTGAATGAAAAAAGGTAGAATCACCTATTATTGATATAACAGGTCTATCCTTTTCAAATCTTGATATTCCTGTCCCCATACTTATTCCTGCCCCCATACATAGACAAGTATCAATAGTTCCCAACTGTACACCAAGAGTGTAACATCCTATGTCACCAGGAAAGATAGAATCTTTTCCAAAGACTTTTTTAAGTATATGGAAAGACCCTATATGCGGACATCCTGGGCACAACACAGGGGCTCTTACTGGCAAAGGTTGAGATTTTGATGTTAGGTTTGAGGTGTGGATGTTTTGACCAACAAGAGTTTTTTCAACCAATTCAAGAGAATATTCTCCTTCTATGGGGAGAGTTCCTTCTAACTTACCTTTTATAAGGATATTTGAACCATATTTTTTTGCGATAATATAAATATTTTCTTCAATGACAGGTTCTCCTTCTTCAAAAACTATAACTTCTTTTTTATCTTTGATAAAACTGGTTATTTGTTTATCTGGTATGGGGTATGAAGATATTTTTAGAAGCGAGAAAGATAGGTTATGTTTTTCTTTTATTTCTTTCACATATTGGTAAGAAATACCTGAAACTATTATTCCTGTTGCATCCCCTTTCTCTTCTGAATTGAAAGGCAATTTCTCTATCTCTGTTTTAATATATTCTTGTTTCTCATTAAGTTTTTTTAGTGCAGTCCTTGCATTGGCAGGGACCATAACAAACTTTTCAGGATTTTTTTTGAAAGAAGTTTTAGAGTAGTTCTTATTGATATTCCCTAATATCACATCCGATTTACCATGAGATATTCTTGTTACGCTTCTTATAATGACAGGTAGCCCAATCTTTTCTGAGAAAGAGAAAGCAAATGTGGATATATCTTTAGCTTCCTGTATTGAAGACGGCTCAAAGTAAGGAACTTTACCAAATATAGCGTACCTGCGGGAATCTTGTTCATTTTGTGAAGAGTGAGCAAAAGGATCGTCTGCTACAATTATAACAAACCCTCCCTCTACTCCTGTGTATGCGGATGTCATAAAAGCGTCTGAAGCAACATTTAAGCCAACGTGCTTCATAATAACAACCGTTCTTTTGCCTGTCAAAGAAGCGCCGTAGGCGTTTTCATAAGCAACCTTTTCGTTCACGGACCACTCTGCATAAAACCTATATTCTTTCGAAAGTTCAATAAGTTTTTGTGTTATTTCAGATGAAGGAGTTCCTGGGTATCCAAAGACACCTTCTACTCCACCTTCAATTAAACCATACGCAATAGCATCATTTCCAAGTAAATATTTTTTAGTCATATCTTTTATTTCCTTATTACAATTATTGCTATTTCCACTCTTTTATACCCTCTTTTCTACTCTCCACTATTGTTTGCAAACTTAACCGTACCTGTTTAAGGGGGATTCCTGTTTTCCTTTTAAAGTAAGGAAGGAATATTTGACAAAAAAGCAAGTAGAGTCTAAATTATAAGGATAAATAATAGATTATTATAAGATAATATTGGTATAATTGCAAAGAAATATTATAGGAGAAGGTATGAACTATTTTAACAAAGATATTGAGATTGCTGCTTCTGCTCAATTAAAAGCAATACAAATTGAGAGACTAAAAGATGTTGTTAAGTACGTTTCAGAAAAGGTGCCATTTTATAGTAAATCTTTTGATGAAAAGAAGATAAACATTTCAAAGTTTTCTTGTCTTTCAGATTTACAATATTTACCTTTTACGCTCAAATCAACGCTGAGAGACCATTACCCGTTTTCTCTTTTTGCTGTGCCTATGGGAGAAGTTTTTGAAATACACGCTTCAACGGGTACAACTGGTAAAATGACTGTTGTAGGGTATACTCAGAGAGATATTAAACTCTGGTCAGAGGTTATGGCAAGGTCTCTTGTTTGTGCCAATATTGGGAATGGCGATATAATACAAAACGCCTATGGATACGGTCTTTTCACCGGCGGGTTGGGAGTCCATTACGGGGCACTTGAACTGGGTGCAACAGTAATACCTATTTCTGCTGGTGGCACAAAAAGGCAACTTGCTGTAATGAAAGATTTTGGTAGCACGGCTTTAACCTGTACTCCTTCATATTCGCTTTTTATGGCAGAAGAAGCGAGAGCATACGGTTTCAACCCTTTTACTACTAAACTTAAGGTTGGTATTTTAGGTGCTGAACCTTGGACAGAAGGGATGAGAGAACAGATAGAAAAAGAATGGAATATAACGGCTCTCGATATATACGGTTTATCAGAAATTATAGGTCCTGGCGTTGCTATGGAGTGTGCAGGTAAAGAAGGTTTACATATATGGGCAGACCATTTTTATCCAGAAATTATCGACCCTTCAACAGGGCAGGTTCTTGAAGAAGATGAAGAAGGAGAATTGGTTATAACAACACTTACTAAAGAAGCTCTACCGTTGATACGATACAGAACAGGAGATATTGTTACTTTGACTAACCAACCGTGTACTCATTGCGGTAGAACAATGCCAAGGATAAGTAAAATTAAAGGTAGGATTGATGATATGTTGATTATAAGAGGGGTCAATATTTTTCCATCTCAAATAGAAACAGTTTTAATGAATATGCCAGAAGTTGCGCCCCATTATCAACTTATTATAACAAAAGAAAGGTACCTTGATAAAATGGAAGTTCAGGTAGAAATGAATGAAAATATTTTTTCTGATAAAATCAAAAAATTAGAGACGTTAGAAATAAAAATGGTTTCAGAAATAGAAAGTGCTCTCGGGATATCTGTTAAAGTTAAACTTGTAGAGCCAAAAAGTATCCAAAGAAGTGAAGGTAAAGCCAAAAGAGTTATAGATAAAAGATAAAAAACAAAAATCTTTCAAACACCTTAAAATATGAGCAATAGGAGGAGGTGAAGAATATGTTTATTATGCAACTCTCTGTTTTTCTTGAAAACAGGTTGGGTAGACTTAAAGAAGTTTTGGCTGTTTTAAGTAAAAATAAAATCAATATAAGAGCCATGTCGTTGGCTGAAAAATCAGATTACGGTATGTTAAGACTCATTGTGCAAGAGACAGAAAAAGCCGTTGAAATTCTTAAAGATGAAAATATCTCTGTAAACCTTACTCCTGTGATTGTTGCGGAAGTTATAGATAAACCTGGCGGTCTTCTGGCTATAATAGAACCTCTCGAGAGCAACTCTGTTAATGTGGAATATATATACGCATTTGTAGAAAAATCAGGAGACAAAGCTCTGGTAGTGGTAAGGGTGGAGGAACCAGAAAAAGCTGCGACAGTATTAAGAGAAGAAAACATAAAACTTCTTGAAAGAGAGGATATAGAAAGAATATAATAAACTAATTACACCTTGTGACGTTTTTTCTTAAAACTTTCGTAACAAACGGGACAAAGGAGATATATGGACAAAAATTGGGCAACATGGTGGATTGTTGTTGTATTAAGCACAGTATTCACAATTGTTGGGCTGATTTTAAGGATAAGGGGGTGGAAAAATGATTGAGGCAAGCAATATAGTAAAAACCCTTCTTGCTCCTGATAAATCGTATGCGTTATGGGCAATTGTCGGTATTGGCTTAATGTTGCTGGTATGTATTACTGTTGGATTTTTAAGTAGAAAACAGGCCAAATCTTTTGAATCTTTCTTGTCAGGACATAATGATATAGGTCCTATTGTGACCGGACTTGCTCTTGGAGCAACCTGGTTAAGCGGGTGGGCTGCTCTTGGAATGATGGGAATAACTTATTCTTTTGGTTGGTCTGGTATGTGGTTTGCAGGTATATGGACAATTGTAGGTATTATGCCTTGCCTTTTTTTTACAGGGGAAAAAATGCAGATGTATTCTCAGAAATTTGGGGCAAAAACTGTTTCTGAAGCGCTCTGCATAAGATTTGACAGCAAAGTGGTGCAATCCCTTTCAGCTCTTATTATGATATTTTTTATGATTCTTTACGCGGTTGGTCAGTTTAAAGCTGGTGCAACTATATGGTATGCTGTGACAAAACTTCCTGCGTTATGGTGTCTTCTAATATCAGGTGTTGTAGTTTTTATATATATGGTGGTTGGAGGTTATACTGGCACACAATGGTCTCTTGCTATACAGGGAGCTATACTTGGAATTGCCTGTTTTGCGCTTGGGATAGTATCCCTTATTTTTGTTGGGGGACCGACTGCTTTAAATATGAAACTTGCAGCAGAAAACCCAGCTCTTATTAATCTAATTAGAGACGATTTGCCAAAGGTAGGTAATGCTCAACTATTTTCAAGCCCTGTTGGAGTTCTCGCTACTCTTTTTATATTTTTGACTATGGCTACCGGGTTCCCCCATAATGTGGCAAGATTTGTAGGTATGAAGAAATTGAATAAGAAAGATTTCTTTCTTGTAACCCTTATGGTTTTTCTTGTAGCTGGACCTCCAATATTTCTTAATGCTATAACAGGTTTATGTAGCAGAGCTGTTTTTGGTCAAGAGTTGCTGAATATTAACCCCTGGAAAGGGGACCTTGCTGCTCCATTTCTTGCTATGGTTGCAGGAGGAAAACCTTTAACGATTTTATATGTAACAGGCGTTTTTGCGGCTGCTCTTTCTACTCTTTCTGCTATGATAATGGTTATGGCAGGAAATGTTACAAGGGATATTATATATATTTGGCGTCCTCAAACATCTTCCAGCACTTTATTAAAACTGACAAAAGTGTTTATAGGTATTTTCCTTTTCATTCCTTTTTACTGGGCATTTAAGAATACTCCACCTTACTTGCCGTATTTATGGGATACGCTTCTATTGGGTTGGGAGGTATTTTTATCTTTTGTACAGCGGTCTCATTTTATTGGAAACGAGCTACTGCTGCTGGGGCTATAGCTTGTATGGTTTATGGAGTTGTTTCAACCTTAATTGGTAGTATATTTGTAACACAAAATAAAATAGGTATGGGTACTTTGGAGTTTATAGTTCTTATTGGTTGTGGTGTAGTATATTTTGTTGTAAGTTTATTGACAAAACCTGTTTCTGAAGAAACATTGAAGAAACTATTTGGAGGGAAAAATGTTTAATTTGCCTTTATCGACTTTTCTTATGTTTTTTTTGGTATTACCGTTAGCGGGTATAGTTTGGCTTCTCTGGTGGGCTCTAACATTTAAATAAAGATTTGGAGGAATTTATGGACAGTGGAAATATGGGATTAGGAAGTATTATTGTTGTTGTTCTTTACCTTGTTTTTATGCTTGTTATTGGAATGGTTTCAAGTAAGAAGATTAAAACTGCTTCAGATTATATAGCGGCAGGAAAAAATTTAGGTTTTTGGCTTTTTGTTATGCTTATACTTGGTTCTACAACAAGCGGGATGACTCTTCTTGGTGTTTCTGGGCTTGGATATATAGCAGGATGGCCAACTTTTTGGGAACAGATTTTTGTTCCACTCACTTGTGCTGTAGCAATAATATTTTACGGATATAAATTATATGAAGTATGTAAAGATAAAAAGTTTCTTACCCTTCAAGATTATCTTGCATACAGATTTGAAAGCCCTAAAGTTGTTAGAACTATCTCTTCTATAGCTGTTCTTACAACCTCTTTAATATATTTAGTCGGGCAATATACAGCAATAGCCATTGTTTTAAAATGGTTGCTTGGAATTCCTCAAACTCAAGCATTGTTTATAGGGGCTGTAATCGTTGTTATCTACGTTTTGCTTGGCGGGCTATATGCAGTCTCCTGGACAACTCTTTTTCAAGGGTTCATTATATTTTTTGGAGTTCTGCTTGTAGCACCTATTATAATACAGAGTGCAGGAGGGTTGTCTGCTATAAATACAACAATGGGAAATATAGACCCTAATATGCTTAAAATTGCTTATCCTCAGGCACATCCACCAGTTCCTGGTTATGCTTTCACAACACCATTGTTTCTTATCTCATTCTTCTTTTTGTTGACTTTTGGGCTTGGTTCAGGTCCTCATATAGTCAACAATGTTATAGCAGTAAAAAATAAAAAACATTTTAAGTGGGCGCCTCTATTAGTTTTTGTTATGTATATAATGATAATGTACCTGATTAAAATGTCAGGGATGGCAGTAAGAACACTAGTTGAAAACGGGCTTGTTGTAATAGAAAAACCAGACGATTCGTTTCTTGTTGGGATTAAATATGCTTTACCTCGAGCTACTTGGGCTTTTTTTGCTGTGGTCATACTTGCTGCTGTTATGTCAACAACGGATAGGTTATTGCTTGTTATAGGTACCTGTTGTGGATGGGATTTTTATAAACAGTTGTTCAAAAAAGATGCTAATGATAGAAAAGTAACTGTTGTAAGCAGGGTGGCAGTTATAGTGTTTGGCTTAATCAGTTTTCTTCTTGCTATTAACCCGCCTGCACTTTTGGCGTGGCTTATATGGATGGGTATAGGAATAATGTTAACTACATTTGTTGTTCCTATATTGTTTGGACTATATTGGAAGAGAGCCAATAAGCACGGCGCTATATGGTCTATGGTTACTGGGTATATATTTGCTTTTGTTTTTGGAGCGTACGCAAAATTTAAGAGTCCTCTACCGTTCCATTTTAGTTTTTATGCTTTCTTAATATCAATTTTGGTAATGGTAATTGTTAGTTTATTTACATCTAAACCATCTAAAAAACTTATTAAAGAAAGTAAAACAGGTATGTTTATTAGATGAAAGAATGATATATATATTAAATTGCAAATAATTTTTATGATATTTATGTAAAAGAAAGGAAAATAATGTACTGGAAAGAGAAAGAAGAGATTATATTAGAAGACGAGTTGAAAAACATTCAACTGGAAAGATTAAAAAAAACTGTTTCAACAGCGAATAAATCTGTATATTACAAAAGTTTTTTTAAGAAACACAAATTGGATGCTCATATAGTTGAATTGGAAGATATTAGAAAATATCCTTTCACTTTTAAAGACGATTTAAGAGAAAGTTATCCTTCAGGGATGCTTGCAACCTCTCTTGACAATGTTGTTAGGATGCACGCTTCTTCAGGTACTACGGGTAAATCTACACTTATTTTTCATACAAAAAAGGATGTTGATAACTGGGCAGATTTAGTTGCAAGGGGATTATATTCTGCAGGGGTAAGAAAAACCGATATCTTTCAAAATATGATGAGTTACGGACTTTTTACTGGCGGGCTGGGGCTACATTATGGTGCAGAGAAAATAGGGGCTATGGTTATACCTATAGGCACAGGAAATACAGATAGACAAATAAGTTTTTTAAAAGACCTTAAAACAACAGTAGCCCATATCACCCCAAGTTATCTTTTACATTTAGGGCACGCTCTCGAAGAGAAAGGTTTATCTCCTGCTAAAAGTTTTGACTTGAAGATAGCTATAATGGGCGCAGAGTCATACTCCGAAGCTACCAGAAAAAAACTGGAGACGATATTTAATATAAAGGTCCATAACTGTTATGGGCTTTCCGAGATGAACGGTCCTGGTGTTGCTTTTGAATGTGAACATCAAAACGGTATGCACCTTTGGGAAGATAACTATTTAGCAGAAATAATAGACCCAATCACCGGGGAGGTTTTGCCTGACGGTGAAGAAGGCGAACTTGTTTTAACCACTCTCAAAAGAGAAGGTATGCCTATTATTCGTTATAGGACAAAAGACATAACAAAATTCTTGAATGGTAGATGTAAATGTGGGCGGGTATGTCGTAGGATAGCTCGTATAAAAGGTAGAAGCGACGATATGTTTATAGTTAAAGGAGTAAATATTTTTCCTTCTCAGATTGAAACTGTACTGATGGAGACGCCTGGAGTAGACAAGAACTATATGATAATTCTTGACAGAAAAGAAGGTTTAGATATATTATTAATACAGATTGAAATTCAGAAAACTTATTTTAAAGGTGAGTTAAGACAGTTAAAAAATTTGCAAGAAACTTTAAGAGAAAATTTGAGAAGAGTGGTTCTTGTAACCCCTGTGATTGAACTTGTTGAGCCTGGTACTCTTCCAACCTCTACTGGTAAAGCCAAAAGAGTATTAGATAAAAGGAGATTGTGAACAATGGGTAAACAGATTTCTATTTTTGTAGAAAATAAACCTGGTAAAATAAATAAAATAACTGGTATACTTGAAAAATCCAAAATAAATATGAAGGCTATGACAATAGCCGATAGCGGAAGTTTTGGGATTATAAAATTGATAACCGATGATAATGATAAAGCGTTTGCTATTTTAAAAGAAGAAAATTTTCTTGTTTCATTCCAAGAAGTTGTCGTGGTGGAGATGCCCGATAAGGTTGGGGCGTTCCATAAGGTTGCCAAAATTCTTGAGGATGAGGGTATCAACATAGAAGACGCCTATGGATTTATAATGGATGAAGGTGTTAAAGCCGCCCTTATTCTTAAGGTCGCTTCAACAGATATAGAAAAAGCGGAAGATATTTTAAAGAAGAATAATTATAGAAGTGTTGAAAATTTTAATGTCTAAAAAGAGGTAAAAAAGTATGGGGTGTCTACTCACTCTGGGACTACGGCGCATACACCTTCCCTTTTTTACCTTCTCCCCTTTGAGGTACTTGGGATAGAGAGCCCTCAGGGGTCTGCAAAGAGATTAATGGGATGAGGTTTATCCGCCGAAGCTTGCATTTTAGCGTAGGTGGAGGGGCTTTGTGCTTTTACCCCTTGTATGTCATTCCGGACTTGCTTCGGAATCTTGTCTTCACTACCGCTATAGAGGTGACAAAATAGGATGTAAAGGAAAAAGTAAAAGTGGGTAAATATCCAAATTTGGTAAAACATTATTATAAAAAGGGGAAATAATGAGAAAAGTTAAATTGCTTCTGGTATTTTTGAGTTTTTCTATCACAGTTTTTGCGGACGGAGTATTTGATTACGGTTTTTATTTAAGACTCAGACAAGAGTGCGTAGAGAATGTGTTTGACTTTAATAAAGCCAATATAATGCGTGATGACAATTATTTTCGTCTTAAAGCAAGTGTTTGGGGCAAATGGAATTTTTCTGATGATGTGAATATGTTTGTAAAACTTACAACAGAACCTAAGTATTACTTGAGTACAACCGGGCAGATGTCGGGTGGGAAAGAATTGAAAGATCAAGAAATATTTTTTGATAACTTATACCTTGATGTTAAAAACGCTTTTGGGATGCCTGTCGATTTGAGGTTAGGGCGACAAGATTTTCTTATGACCCACGGTGAAGGGTTCTTAATAATGGATGGAACTCCTTCCGATGGAGGTAGGTCTTTATATTTTAACGCAGCAAAGGCTACCCTAAGGTTTGATGAAAAAAACTCGCTTGATATTATATACACTCAGAACACTTATCAAGATGAATACCTTCCTTTAATAAACGACCAAGATAGAAACATTATATACCCTAAAATGGATGAAAGAGCAGTTATTCTTTACGGTAAATTTAAGGTAGATGATAACCTCTCTGTTGAACCATACTATATACATAAAACTGAAGATGCTCATACAAGAGCAGGTAATTATATAGAAAAACTTAAACTTAACACTGTTGGAAATAGGGCTGTCTATAATTTTGCTCCTTGGAGTTTAAGGGGCGAACTTGCGTACCAGTTTGGTGAATACGATGATAACAGAGATAGGAGCGGTTTAGGTGGCTATATTTTCTTAAAAAGAGCTTTTACAGAAGCAAAACTTTCACCTACCCTTGATATTGGTTATGCTTATCTTTCAGGCGATGGTAACCCTTATGCAGGAGATAAAGATAAAGGGTGGAACCCACTCTTTTCAAAATGGCCCTGGTTAAGTGAACTGTACGTGTTCCATTCAGTTATAGAAAGGAACGAGGTTGGGTATTGGACAAACTTGCAGATATGGCGAGCGAAAACTGATATGAAGATAACAGATAAAACAGGTTTTTGTCTTGCTTACAATTATTTAAGGGCAAACGACAACCCTGCGCCTGCAGTCTTTTTTGGAACAGGCAAAGAGAGAGGACATCTGGGACAGGTACAATTGTTTCATAAGTTTAACAAAAATATAGATGGTCTAATGTTACTTGAATATTTCAAGCCGGGAAATTTTTATGCTTCAGACAGAGATAACGCTCTATTTTTTAGATGGCAGTTACAGATGAACTTTTAAATTATTAGTTGTACAAAAAACAATGAGAAGGTAAAAACAGTATGGAATAATCACGAAGGTCGGGTCTTCGTCTTGTTGCCGTCTTTGCGAGTTTAAGGATAAAAGATGAGTTTATCCCGAGTACCCCCGAGGGCTTGTCCCGATAGTATTTGTGAGGGGAATTGCCACGCCAAAACTCGGCTCGCAATGACAAGCAACGACGAAAAAGGAATGGGAAGGAAGTAGAAGCAAATTATTGGAGGAGAGGAAAAATGAGAATAGAGAGAGCAAAACCTTGTCAATATGAAGAGTTACAAAAGTTCCTTGAAGAGGTTTATGGACATTCTGCTGGGGCTTTTAAGGAAGGTTGGCTCGAGGTTTGGCAAAAAGAAAACACAGAATTTGATAACTCTCTTTTAATAAGTGAGGAGAACCGTATAGTAGCATTTTTAAGGGTATTCCCTATAACTCTCAACCAGAACGGTGTAACAATAGAAAGTGGTGGTATTGGTAGCGTTTCTACCCTGTATTCTCATAGAGGTAAAGGGTATATGTCCAAACTTTTAGAAGAGTCTTTTAGGTTGATGGATAGCAAAAAAATGCCGATATCTATTCTATGGGGAGATAGACATAGGTACGGTTTTTTTGGTTATGAGAATTGTGGTACTTGCGTAGAATTGTCGATCAAATCTCGAGGATTAAATAAGTTTGGAATAAAATCAGTAGAAACAGAGAGGTTTTTTTATGAAGAACCTGCTTTGAACGAGATGATAAGGACTTTCAATTCAAATAACTACAAAAGAGAACGCAATAAGAAAGAATTTATTGATATTTCTAGCAGGAGAGGTTCTGCTACGTACTACGCTTTTCATAATCAAGAGTTTGCTTATCTGATTCTACCTTCAACCGAATCTTCTGGTGCTGGAAATATCCTTGAGTTTGGAGGTAACCCAGAACTATTGCTCGGTATTTTGAAATATCTTAGTGAAAGGTTCAGTTTATCTGCTTTCACATTACCTTTTCCTTCCTTAAACGAAGTTCCTAAAAATCTACTTGATATTTCTTCTGCCTGGAATATAAAACATACTTTTTTAATGTTAAAAATAATAGACCTTAAAGAAACCTTAAACCTTTTTATACGACAAACAGATGCCTGTTTCCCTGACGGAGAAGAGATAACCTTTACAATAAAAGGCAGGGAATCTGTTACTGTTTCTAAAACAGATGGTATTGTTTCTGTCAAAGAAGGTAAAGGTAAAAATGAGATATTTTTAAATGAAAATGATATGGTAAGACTACTGTTTGGTTCTACCTTCTGGGCTCCTTCTAATATAAACTCAAAAGTATTTAACCTGCTAAGAAGTTTTCTTCCTTTTAAGATTTTTGTTTGGCCAACCGACTACATTTAATGTTATTCTTAAATTTTTGAAATTAAATATAGAGTTGAAAAGGTTGTGCAAAAAACAATGCTCATAAAGATAAAGGCATAAAAGAGAAACGTATGTGGTGTTCATTCACTCACTACCCTTTTTTCCCCTCTACCCTTGGGACTTATAGGTATAGGTAATCCTTAGGTGTTTGCAGAGAGGTTAATGGGATGAGGCTTGTCCGCCGAAGCTTGTATTTTAGCGTAGGAGGAGGGGCTGTTAGCAGGCAAGGACAAGAGATGAGAATTCCCCCTTGTTTGTCATTCCGGACTTGATCCGGAATCTCGTTTTTTACGTTGCGTCTATTACCAATGTGAGGTAAATTATAGATCCTGAAACAAGTTCTGTATGACAAAAAGGAATAAGAAGAAAGCAGAAGCAAATTATTGGAGGAGAGGAAAAAATGAAAATAGAAAACGCAAAATTATCGCAATATAATGAAGTAAAACAATTTTTAGAAGATGCTTACGGTAGTTCTCGAGAATCGTTTCCCCAAAGATGGCCTCAGTTTTGGAAAAAAGAGTATGCCGATTTTCGTAATGTATTGCTGGTAAGAGATAACAATATAATCGTTTCGCTTGTGAGAATATTTCCCTTAACGTTTCAACTAAAAGATGTGACAATAAAGAGTGCAGGTATTGGAAATGTTGCTACTTTGTATCCACACAGAGGCAAAGGATATATGTCTAAACTTCTTAATGAAGCTTTACTACAAATCAAGAAAGATAAAATTCCTATATCTATTTTATGGGGAGATAGACATAGGTACGGATTTTTTGGGTATGAAAAATGTGGTTCTTGCGTTAAATTATCTGTTAATGCAAGAGGAATAAACAAATTAGGCATAAAACCAGCAGAAGCCGAAAGATTTTTTGGAGATAAAACAATTCTTGAGAAGATAATTAATCTTTATAATTCTAACAGTTATAAAAGAGAACGTACTATCAAGGATTTTGAGACTATTTACTTTAAGCGAGGTGTTGCGACTTATTACACCATTAAAAATCAAGGTTTTGCTTATGTTACATTGCCTTCTACTGAATCTTCAGGCGGAGGGGCTCTTTATGAATTTGGGGGCAATCCAGAGTTGCTACTTGGACTGCTCCAAAATCTTAGTGTAAGGTTTGGGCAGAACTCTTTTATCTTTACATACCCAAATTTAATTGAAATCCCTGACGTTATATTAAACTCTGCTTCCAGTTGGAGTGCACACAATATGTGCGACCTAAAAATAATAGACCTTAAAGAAACCTTAAACCTTTTTATGCGACAAACAGATGTAAGTTTCCCTGATGGAGAAGAGATAACTTTTACAATAAAAGATAAGGAATCTGTCACTGTTTATAAAACAGATGGAACTGTTTATGTTGAGGGGAAGAAGGGTAAAAACGAGATTATATTGAGCGAACAAGATATGGTAAGGTTATTGTTTGGCTTAACTTTTTGGGCTCCTAATAATATTGATACTCCAACGAAACGTTTATTGCAAAGATTTCTTCCATTTAGTTTTTTTGTCTGGCCAACAGATACCGTTTAAAGCCATTTAAAACCGTAAGTTCCTGCCCCCTGTATGTCATTCGGGACAAGACTTGCCGTAGGCGGAAAAGGAATGTGAAGGAACAATAGTAAGGATAAAAGAAAGATTGCCGTAGTCTTAAAAGTCACTTCAACCTACGCCAAAATACGACTTGCAAAAACAAGCATAGGAGAGTGGGCGAACTACTACAATAAAAAGAGTATAATAGATAAAAACAGAGTATAAACCCCAAATAGATAAAATTTATCTTTGACAAGAATTTTACGCAAAAAGAAGAGCGAAATAAGTCCAAGTAAAAATGATGCAAAGAACCCTATTATAAGGAAAGGGATAGGTAAACTTGTTATCTTTCTTGCTTCTAACACAATAGCACCAGTAATAGCAGGTACTGCTAATAGAAAAGAGAACCTAAAGGACTCTTCATTGCTTAGTCCTGCCATTTTCCCTGCTGAAATAGTTGCACCTGAACGAGATATTCCCGGCAAAAGAGCAAACCCTTGCATTAACCCAATAAATAAAGCCTTACCGATTGTAATTTTTCTATTTTTACTACGGATTGCAGATGCAAATAATAGTAACGAAGTAATAAGTAAAGTGAAAGATATGGTTTTAACAGTTGCAAGAGAATCCATATATTTTCGTAAAAAAAGACCTAAAATACCAGTAGGTATAGTAGCAAGAATAATATATAAAAGTAATCTACTATCTTGGCTTTTTCTATCGGTTTTTAACCCTTTAAAAATGTTCTGTATATCTTTCCAAAAAAAGACTAATATAACAAAGAGGGCAGAAAAATGTAAAAATATATCAAAAGAGACATCTCCATTAAGATTTATCAAATGCCTAAATAAGACCAGGTGACCTGAACTGCTTACAGGTAACCACTCAGATATACCTTGAACAATAGATAATATTATAACGTCTGTTAATTTCAATGTTTTAACCTCTCTTTTTTCCCTCTACTATGCTTGTCATTGCGAGTGTTTCTTAACGTGGCAATTCCCTCGGAGATATCGAAGGCAAAAAAATATAGCACCTACAAAGATATATCTTTATTTTATATTTAGGTAGGTGCAAAAATTATATTAACGGTATTAGCGAAACTTGTGTATTATATCATCATTTTCAGGTTTTACTTCTCCCTTTGGTGTGTCAATAATACCGTTTGGCCCGCCAGAGTATATTATCATAACCTTCTCGGCACTATTGTAAGCAAGCCCGTAAGCTGTGCCCCAAGAATCGAGAGGGGTGCCTTCAGGAAAATTACTATTTTTCCACCCGTTAAATTCCTCATCATTATCTATATTAGGTATAGGTCTGTTTCCTTTTGGAGGGTTAGGGCTCAAAGTAGCTCCCGTCTGATAAACTTGATAGGGGCCATCCCAATTATGATTTTGAGTTAATTCGCTTTCTACATCTGTAGTATGGTCAAATGCGGCAGGGTCATAATAAGCAAAAGCACTATCACCAGAAAGACCACCCCAATGAGGTCCATAGTGAGGAGAAATAGAAACAGAATTTCCTGCAAGAGCAGGGTCTGACAAATCACATAATCTCACATAATGTCCTATATCCATTTTAACCATTGTCATTACAGAAGCAAGAGCAGACACCTCTGCTTTTGTTTTATCAACCAGAGCTTTTGCTCTGGAGCGTCTTATGGAAGGTAAGAGTAATGCTGCAAGAATAGCTATAATCACCATCACCACAAGAAGTTCAATTAACGTAAACCCCTTTTTTCTTTTATACATTTAACCCTCCGTTTATTGTCCCCAAAACTTTGTTTCTTCTTCAGTGTCAACTATAACTGAAAAACCATTTTTCATGCAAGCAACTGTTGGTTGTATATCTCCAGTTTGCATATCTTCTTTAGCAAAAATAATATCTGAAAGGTTGACCCATTCTGCCGACCCGTCAATATATAGGACATTCATTCCATACGCGTGGTTGCCTGTTTCTACATTAGCACCCGTAAGGTTACCGTTGGTATTATATTTGTCGATAAACTCTGAGTTGCTAAGTTTAGATGTATTAAATAACCCTCTATCGCTTATAATTGGAACTCTCCAATTTGCGCGGTTAGAAGCGCTTAAACCAAAAACAAAAGCATAACTACCATACCAATTATCCCAATAATTATCGTTTCTCCAATTTTCCTCTCCGTTGTTTTCAAGGGTTTTTGGAGCCCTTCCGTGTCTAACTATACTTGAGGGACACCAGAAAGTTTTTAGAGTATTTATATAATGAGGATATATAGCATTATTTCCTAAAAACAGTTTTTCTGGTTCTGAAGGAAACTTTTCAAAATGGTCTTCTGCAAACATTTCAAAAGCAAGCGACAATTGTTTAAGGTTGCTTAAGCAGGTTGTTCTACGGGCTTTTTCTCTTGCAGTTGAAAGTGATGGTAGAAGTAAAGCTGCAAGTATACCTATAATAGCTATGACTATAAGCATTTCCACAAGCGTAAAACCAGAATATATAAACATTCTCTTTTTCAGACTATATTTTTTATTCATATTTTCACCTCCTTTTTTATCCTGATAAGCCCATAGCAAGTTTTATTAGAGGCATAAATAATGATATAACAATAAATCCTACAATGCCTCCCATAAAAACAATTAAAATAGGTTCTATCATTGAGGTCATAGCGGCAACAGCAGCGTCTACTTCTGCTTCATAAGCTTCGGCTATTTTTTCAAGCATAGCGTCCATTGCACCTGTCTCTTCTCCGACAGCCATCATATTTGTTACCATAGCTGGAAACACTTTTGTTTTCAGCATAGGACCTGCTATCCCTTCTCCTTCTCTAACTTTGTTTCTAACTTCATTTATACCCTTAGATACGACTTCGTTTCCAGTGGTATCTCGTACTATTTGAAGAGATTGCAATATAGGGACACCACTTGATATAAGGGTTGCAAAAGTTCTTGCAAACCTTGCTACTATTGTTTTTGAAACTACGGGTCCAAAGACAGGTAGTTTCATTTTAATCTTATCTATATAGAATTTAGTTACCTTTATTCTGTTAAGTATTTTAAAGAGAACAATTATAACTACAAAAAAGATAATAATCAAGTAAAATTTTTGAGTCATAATGTTTGAGATTTTCATCAAGAGAAGAGTAGGTCCTGGTAGTTCGCCTGCTTCCATATCCTTAAATATTTCTATAAAGGTGGGTACAATTTTCATCATAATAAATCCTAAAATACCGCCTGTAACTACCACAATAACAGCAGGATACGCCATAGCAGATTTTATTTTACCTCTTAACTGTGCTTCTTTTTCCATAAATTCTGCTAACCTTGTTAGAACAGTTTCAAGAGCTCCACCAGCTTCTCCTGCCTTTACCATAGCTACATAAATTTTAGGAAAACTTTTAGGGTTTTTTGCTAAAGCTTCAGAAAAAAGCGCACCGCTTTCTATATCTTCAGACAGTTTTGCAAGAACCGCACTTGCTCCACCTTTTCTCTGTTCCCTTAAAACTCTTAAAGACCTCAATAGTGGCAAACCTGAACCTATAAGGGTTGCAAGTTGTCTTGTTATAATTGTAAGTTCTTTGGTTTTTATTACTGCGGAGCCAAAAGAAATAGAAGCACCTTTACCTTTACCCTTAGGTTTGGCTTTAGTAGTTGGGGCAGTTGCTGGTTTTGCTTTTTCTTTACCTTTAGCTGGTTTGGCAGCAGCTTTCGCTGGAGCAACATTGGTAACAAAGTACCCCATACCTTTTAGTTTGGATATTGCTTCCTGTACCTGCGAAGCCTCAATGATACCAGTAACAGGTTTTCCTGCAGGGTCCATTGCATTATATTGAAATTGTGCCATTTTTCTCCTAATTGTAAACTAATGACCTTTTTAATATCCGTGTATTTCTTTTGCAACTTCTTCTAATGATGTTATACCCTCTTTTACCTTATCAAGTCCATCTGCAAGTAAAGTTTTCATTTTGCAGTCTTCAACTGCTATCCGTTTTATTTCTCCAAGAGGTTTTTTTTCAAAGACAGCTTGCCAAAAAGCCTCTGTTGGTCTGAGTATTTCAAAAATAGCTGTTCTTCCTTTATACCCACCTCTACAAAATGGGCAACCTTTAGCTTTGAAAAATTTCATCTCTTTAACATCTTCATCAGTTAGAGAAAGTTCTATAATCTCTTTTTTTGGCGGAGTGTACTCTTCTTTGCATCTTGAGCATAACATTCTTAATAATCTTTGAGCAATAACACCTTCAATTGTTGAAGATAGAAGGAAAGGTTCAATCTTCATATCTATAAGTCTCATTACGGTGCTTGGGGCATCATTAGTATGCAATGTGCTCAAAACTAAGTGACCCGTTAAAGAGGATTGTATAGCCATCTGAGCTGTATCAAAATCTCTAACCTCTCCTACTAAGATTATATCAGGGTCTTGCCTAAGAATACTTCTTAAACATCTTGCAAAGGTAAGACCTATCTGTTCTCTTATGGGGACTTGTAACGCTCCTTCAAGCATATACTCAACAGGGTCTTCTGTTGTTATGACTTTCACATCGGGGGTGTTAAGTGTCCTAAGTATAGCGTAAAGAGTGGTTGTTTTGCCGCAACCAGTAGGACCTGTTGCAAGTATTATTCCGTTAGGTTTGTTTATTACAGCATTTATCTCGTTCCTATTGTTTTCAGATAGACCAAGGTTTGCAAGTTCAAAAATAGTTTTTCCTCTATCAAGAACTCTTATAGCAAGACATTCTCCAAAAACAGTAGGCACAGTATTTACACGAAGGTCAACGGCTCTGCCCATAATTGATAACTCTATTCTTCCGTCTTGAGCCAACCTTCTTTCTGCGATATCCATACCAGCCATAATTTTAAATCTGCAAAATAGAGCAAAAGATAACCCTTTAGGTGGGTGAACTAAGTCATATAATACTCCATCAACTCTATACCTGACCCTAAAATCGTTTTCAAACGGCTCAAGATGAACGTCTGAAGCATTATCTCTGACTGTCTGTAAAAGAATTAAATCAAAAAGTTTTACCACAGGAGGCAGAGAAGCAATTTCTTCAAGGGAAGTGATTGTGGCATACTCGCCTTGGCTTGCTAAGGCGTTCAACTCTTCAAGTTCTTCAATATCTTGTGCAAGCCATTTTACTAAGTCGTCTATGGTCTCTATCTCTTTACCATAATGAGTTTCAATAGCTTCTTTTATATCGTCTTCATCAGCCAATACCATCTGTGTTTTGTACCCAAGAACAAAAGATATATCGTCTTGTATATTAAGGCTAAGAGTATCTCCGACAGCAAGTTTTAATACGTTTTTTTCAAGCGAGATAGGTACTGCGTTGTAGGTTTTTGCAAGTGCGGAGGGAAAAACTTCGATAGCTCTCTTTTCAATTACAATATTTTTTAAGTCCAGCATATCAATGCCGGCTTGCATACTTAAAAATCGTTTGAGGGTTTTTTCATCTATATATCCAAGGTCAGCAAGAATTCTACCAAGAAAATGACCAGTCTGTTTCTGCTGTTCTAATGCAGTTTCCAACTGTTCTTGAGTAATAACTCCATCTGCTATAAGCATCTGCCCCAGAAGTTTTTTTTCACTCATTTTTTGCCTTTTAGATTGATTTCATCTCTTTAATTTTTTCGTCTATCTCAGCTGTTGATGCTTCATCTATTAGCCCTTGAGCTAACAGTTCAGCTTTTGTAGAAACAGGGTCATTGGCATAAGTCATAACATCTTCATAGACTATCTTATCTTCCTTAAATAGGTTTATAAGAAAAGTGTCCATTGTTATCATACCCATCTTACCGCCTGTCTGTATCTCTGAGATTATTCTGTATGTTTTTCTTTCTCGTATCAGGTTTTGAATAGATGTAGTTGCAAGCATCAACTCAAAAGCGGCTACTTTACCTTTTTTATCTGCTCTGTTTAGTAATACCTGAGAAATTACCCCAAGTATAGATACAGATAACATAACCCTTATCTGCTCTTGTTGTGCAACAGAGAAAGCGTTTACAATTCTATCAACAGTTCTGGGAGCACCTGTTGTGTGTAGTGTGGCAAACACGATATGCCCTGTTTCTGCCGCTGTGATTGCTGCTTCAATAGTTTCCAAGTCTCTCATTTCCCCAACCAAAAATATATCAGGGTCTTGTCTTAACCCCCTTCTTAGAGCCTCAGCAAAAGTTGGTACATCAACTCCAAGTTCTCTTTGGGTTATTACAGATTTTTTGTGATGATGGAAATATTCAATAGGGTCTTCAATGGTTATAATATGTTTACTAAGATTTTCATTCATCCAGTTAACCATAGAAGCAAGGGTTGTTGTTTTTCCTGACCCAGTCGGACCTACAACAAGTATAAGTCCTCTTGGACGGGTCAAAAGTTGTTGCATTGTTTCAGGGTTAAGACCAATCTGTTCGAATGTTAAAAATTTGTAAGGTATCAGACGCAAAGCTAAGGCAATATTTCCACGTTCTTTAAATACGCTTACTCTAAACCTTGCTAAATCTTTAAAAGCAAACCCAAAGTCTGTACCTCCTACTTTCTGTAACTCTTCTTGGTTCTCCCTTGAGGTGATAGCCTTCATATAATTGGTAGCAATTTCAGGAGTTACAGGTATATCACCTACAGGATGAAGTCCGCCTCTCATCCTTAATGTGGGTGGTAACCCAACATTGATATGTAAATCTGCTGCATCTTCCTTTATTTGCATTGTTAAGAGTTCTTCTATACTTTTTGGCATACATCAATCTCCTGTAACAGTTAATACTTCTTCCAGCGTTGTTATTCCAAGTTTAACTTTTCTAATACCATCGTTATACATAAGGTGCATACCGTTTTTAATAGCAGCTTCTCTTAATTCACCAACACTGGCTCTCCTTAATGTCAATTCTCTTAATTCATCGTTCATAGAAAATATTTCAAAAATACCTTTACGACCTCGAAATCCTGTGAAATTACATTCATTACATCCTTTAGGTTTACATATATTTAATTCTTCTCCGGGTTGAACGTTCAATGTTTTTTTCATCTGTTCATCTGGTTCAATCTTCTCTTTGCAATATGAACATAAGAGTCGCACCAACCTTTGAGCCATAACGCCTTGAACAGAAGACGCTATAAGGAATGGTGGTGCTCCCATATCTATTAATCTTGTGATAGCGCCCGGAGCATTGTTGGTATGTAGAGTACTAAAAACAAGGTGCCCTGTAAGAGCCGCTCTTAACGCAATATCTGCTGTTTCAAAATCTCTTATCTCTCCAACAAGGATAACGTCAGGAGATTGTCTTAAAAATGCTCTTAATATAGCCGCAAAAGTCAATCCTATCTCAGAATTAACAGGGGATTGGTTAATGCCAGGAATTTGGTATTCTACCGGCTCTTCAACTGTCATCAGTTTTCTGTCCATAGTGTTTAGGGTTTGCAGAGAAGCATAAAGGGTTGTTGTTTTACCTGAACCAGTGGGTCCTGTAACAAGTACCAGCCCCCCCGCGTATTGTAGCAATCCGTTCCAGATTTTGAGGTCATCCTCGAGAAATCCAAGTTCTTCAAGCCCTTTCATCATAGCCGTTTTATCCAAAATTCTTAAAACAATGCTTTCACCATACACACCCGGAAGCGACGAAACACGAAAATCTATCGGTTTACCGCCAATATCAAGCATTATTCTGCCATCTTGAGGTAACCTCTTTTCAGAAAGGTCCATCTTAGCCATAAGTTTGATTCTTGCTAAAACAGGTCTTTCAATTCTTTTTGGTGGCGCTACTATCTCATACAGAAGACCGTCTATTCTAAACCTTACTCTAAACTTTTTTTCAAGAGGCTCAAAATGTATATCACTTGCCCTGCGCCTTAACGCCTCAACAAAGACAAGGTTGACAATCTTAACAACAGGCGCTTGTAAAGCAAGGGACTCATCTTCATCGTCTACGATTTCTTCAATAGGGTCGTCAAGGTCAATTGTAGCACTGCTAGCTTCTTGTAGCATTTGGCTAAGGTCTTCCATATCTTCCTGGGCGTAATATTTGTCTAACAGTTGGTCCATCTCTTCAGGAAAGGTAATGATAACATCAACAGATGTGATACCCTCATTGTTTATAATAGAAAGAAAATATTCAGAAGATAATATATTTATAGGGTTATCAGAGACTATAACCAACCTGCCATTGTCCCTTCTTTCCCAAGGTACAATTCTGTGGCTTTTGGCTATTTTGGGAGGGATAACAGTTAAGATTTCTTGAGGTATCTCTTGTGCAGGTAATTCTCTTTGTACAACACCCATTTGAAAGTAGAAAGAAGGAGATATTTCTCCAAAAGGTAACATACCTCTATTCTGGAAAATCTCTTTTATTGGAGCGCCTGTCTTTTCTTGCTCCTCGAGGGCTCCGTCAATGGATTTTGTATCCCATAGCCCTACATTCTTTATTACGTTTATGATCTCTTTTTTTGTAGGCATATTTATATGCTAACAGATAAACTCTAATTAGTCAATAATTTCAGTAGTTATTAAAATCTTATTTAGAAACTGTAAGTCTTGTTTGTATTGCTTCTTCAAGCCATTGAGAGATAGTTTTGTCTTGTTCAACAGCCGAATGTTTCACCTGTTTCATAAGAGCATTAGATAATATAAAGGTATATTTTTTTCGCATCTCTTTTGCTGTTTTTGTTTGGCTTTTTGTTTTTGAAGAAACATTAAAGAGTTTTTTTGCCTGAGGTCCTAATCTGCTCATCTTATTCTCCTTTTAAATTCATTAGCAATTAAAAAAAAGTCTTCGGAAGCAGAAGAACTGCTGGCGTAATCAAATATAGCTTTACCAAATGAGGGTGATTCTCTTAACCTGCTACAAACACTAACGCCATTCTTAAATACCAGATTCCCGAAATTGTGTCTGAGCAAAGACAGGCTTTCTTCTGTAATTCTTAATCGCCTGTCTATCATATTGGGTAAAATCCCAAGTATTTGGAGTTGAGGGTTAAGATTTTTTTTAATCTCATCTATTGTATTCATAATATGGGACAACCCTTCAAGGGAAAGATAGTCACAAAGTATAGGTATCATTACATAGTTTGATGCACATAAACTGTTGACTGTAAGCAAGGATAAAGAAGGTGGGCAATCTATCAGCACAAAGTCGAAAGATTGTAAAATATCCTTATTTCTTTCAAGGATTTTTTTTAGAGAGAACTGGTTCTTATTTTTTGTTACTAAATCAAATTCTGTATGCGCTAAAGTTGTATTAGAAGGAATAATAGATAAATCCCCCAAATAACTACTTAACATAACATCTTGTATCCGTGCTTTTTCAAGTAAAAACTCTGACATAGTTAGGTCTTCAGGTTTTAGGTTTACACCAACGCTAACTGTAGCATTACCTTGCGGGTCCATATCTATTAGAAGCACTCTCTCGCCACTTTTAACAAGAGCGGCAGCTAAGTTGACACAAACAGTAGTTTTTCCTGTACCACCTTTCTGATTAGAAAAAGAAATTATTTTCATAATTAAAGTATAGTATATTTGTCTTATATTATCAATTTCTGACTAAATTTAAGAGAGAAAGAGCGTTTTTTCGCAAAATAAGGTTTTCCAGTTCTTCTCCAAGAGAAAGTTTCTTAAAAAGTTGAAGAGTATTTTCTTGAGACGCCCATGGGGAATCTGTCCCAAAAAGTATATACTCTTGCGGATGTTTTAAAATAATATTTTTAGCTTTATCTATATCTATAAATCCCAATGAAAAGGAGAGTTCCATAAACACCTTTTTCCCTAACATAAATTTTTCAACTTCATCCCAATCTTCCCAAGCACCAAGGTGTGTTGAAACCATTTTTAAAGAAGGAAATCTGTTAACAACTTTCATTATTTTTTCAGGGTCGGCTTTCCTTATTCTTTCAAATGCTATATCAAAACCTGTATGCATAACAAGCAGAAGGTTTTCTTTAGAGATTTTCTCATACAAATAAAACATCTTAGGGTCATCCAAATTGAACTTTTGGTAGTACGGGTGCATCTTTATACCACAAAACCCTTCTTTTTTTATAATGCCAATTCTTTCTACCGCTTCAGGGTCCTCAGGGTGTACCGAAGGCAACGGTACAATTCTATCTGAACGTATCAATTTTGACCACTCAAGAATGGAGTTAAATTGGGAAGGTTTTGTAGCTATAGAACATATAACACTCTTCTCTATACCAGTTTCATCCATTGAGGATATAAGAGATGAAAGTTTTCCGTCAAGTTCAGCTCCAATTCTGCCTTCAGTTGAAAGAACTTTTATTGCTTTATGAGCTAAAGAGTCAGGAAATGCGTGTGTATGGAAATCTATAATACCGTTCATTGTTTTAGTAAATCAAAGAGGGTTTGAGCTATAATAAGGTGTCCTGTATCGTTAGGATGTACTGGCTCTGCTCCAAAAGCTCCTGCTTCTCTATATTTAAGATGTTCTTGAAATATATCATGAATTTTAATAATTCTTGTATTATACTGTTTGCTCAATTTTGCAACAATTTCTCTATAGGGTTCTAACCTCTTTAGGACAACCCCTCTGTGTGAATCAGTTTTATCTGTACTCATATAGAAGGGTTCTATTAATATGATATTACAACCTATTTGTTTAATAGTTGAGTCTATGAGTTTGGAATATCTTAGTTCATATTTTTCGGGGACAAGTTCTTCCCAAAATTCTGTTTTTCTCAATACTCTATGCACATCGTTAATTCCAACAAGGATAGATAACCAATCTGGCTTAAAATAGAGGATATCATCCGACCATCTATTTTCAAGATCAAGCAAAGTATTCCCACCTATACCTTTGTTTATGATATCAATTTTTAATTCAGGCATATTTGCTATTACCATATCCTTAAACGTTTTTACATACCCATTGCCAAGTCCAGATGGTTCTGTTCTTCTACTGCAATCGGTTATACTATCTCCCATAAAAAGAATCTTTTGACCACTTGTTATTGCGAATTTCATTTTTTGCTCCTTGTTTTTTGCAAAATTATCTTTTTAAATTATAATATATAAAAACAAAGTGTCAAAATATAAGAATATAATGATGTAAATAATAGGAGAAATGGAAAATGAAAAAGAGGTTTTTTCTTTTTATTTTTTTATTTTTTGTTTCAAAAGGTTGGACATTACCAAGTTACCTATACTTCCCTAAAGGATGGAGTTTAAATACTGGCACGCCTCCAAATATTGAAAAAAAGTTTGAAATCCTTGATGATACAGGTTCATACACAAAAAGTTCTTATGCTTTTGTGAGAGGGCATTTGATGAGTAATCAGTTTAATGTATTAGGCGGGGATGAACTTGAAATATCTTTTTATGCAAAAGACTCAGAAGAGAAAAATGTTTCTTGTCTACTATATACATACTCCCGGCAGGAGGGTGGAGCATTAAAATATAGTGGAATTATAACTGGTTTTACTCAAAAAGTAGGCAAGGAATGGACAAATTTATCGGGGGTTGTAAAAATTCCTAAAGTGTCTGAAGATGAAGAAAGTTATGTGAAAGGTAAAAATTCAGTTGATGCTGTAATTATTGTAATGGCAAGCAATACAGGCGCATACTTTGATTACCCTGTAATCAATTATATAGAAGCAAGTAGATGGGATAACATTGAAGCAGGACGCTACCAAGGGAGAGGGCAAGTAAAATACAATTTTGGGCAGTATAGTGAGGCTTTGCAGGAATATAACCAAGCATTAAAATTTGCAGTAACATCAAAAGATAAAGAGCAGATTACGGCAAGTATTGAAGAGGCAAAACAACTTGAAAAACTTGAAACAACAGATAAAAGAACAGAAAACATTTTTCCTAAAATAGACCTGCTTATAAAGCAGAAAAAATATAGGCAAGCTCGGGCAGAGTACGAAAAATTAAAGAAACTCTCAGATAATAGAGATTATCTTAAAGAGATTTCATTATTTAATATTGCAGAATTATATCGGCTTACAAAAGATTATAAAAACGTTCATAAAACCTATCAAGAAATCTATTCTTTACCTAATCTAACCGATTACTACCGTATTTACGGGCTATTTAGGCAAGCAGAGGTATATATCGAACAGAAAAACTATAGTAAAGCAAGAGATATATATGGTGGTCTATTAAAACTAAAAGAAGCAGGAGATAACCATATATTTAAAGGAAAGTTGTTTTTTGCAGATACGTATAGGGTAGAACAAAAATATAGGCAAGCTCGGGCAGAGTACGAAAAACTTTTGATAGAGCAGGAATCTAAAGATTTTCCTAATGAAAGTTATAGAAAAGATATTCTGGAAAGATTAAATGAGATTGAAGGTATTGTTGACGGTAAACCAGAAGAGAAATGGGAAACTAAAATTTTAAGACAGATAAATGGTCCTAAATACGAAATATATGTTTCTCTTTCAGGTAAAGATGGAAATAGAGGAACAAAGACCAGCCCATTTGCAACATTAAAGAGGGCACAAGAAGAGGTTCGTAAAATTAAACAGAAAGGGTTGCCTAATGGAGGGGTTGCAGTAATTTTAAGGCAAGGAAGATATTTTCTTGATGAAAGTATTGTTTTTACACAAGAAGATTCTGGTATAGAAAATAGCCCAATAGTATATCGGAGTTACCCTGGTGAAGAAGTCCGTTTAATAGGCGGTAAACCAGTCACTAATTTTACACTTTTAACAGATAAGGAAATTCTTAAAAGGTTACCACTTAAAGCACATAATAAAGTGTGGGTATCAGATTTAAAAACTTTGGGAATAACAGACTATGGAACTCTTCTGAATAGAGGTCATTCAAACGGTCCTCTCCAGCCAGCATCTATGGAACTTTTTTATAACGAAAAACCTATGAAACTTGCTCGTTGGCCTAAGGATGGATGGAAAAGAACTCTACTGGTAACCCCTGAAGGGGATTTGAAGGTTGGGAATATGCCTATCCATAAAGGGCTCTTCAAGTTTGAGGATGATAGACCAAATAGATGGAAAGAAGAGAAAGATATTTGGGCAGTAGGTTATTTTATGAGGGAATGGGATAGAGTGCATACAAAGGTAATCTCTTTTGATACAGAAAAAGGGGTTGTAACATTATCGCCCGATATAAGGCATAATAAAGGGTATTCTGCCTATGATATGCCTGTTAGAAACGATGCTCCATACTATTTCTATAACATACTAAGCGAACTTTCTGCTCCAGAAGAGTTTTATGTAGATAGGGAAACAGGTAAACTATATTTTTATCCACCTAAAGGAATAAAAGGGCAGGATATAATAGTTTCGACTCTCGATGAACCTATTTTAAATGCTAAAGAGGTTTCAAACATAATCTTTTTCAACTTAACAGTTGAGGTTACAAGAAGAAACGGTATAGAGATAAATGGTGGCAGTAATAATATTGTTGCAGGGAGCGTTATAAGAAACACTGGAGATGTAGGGATTGTTGTGGATGGAGGTTGGAATAATATTATAACAGGTTGCGATATTTATGAAACAGGAGAAGGTGCTATAAAACTGAATAGTGAAGGTTTTAATAGGTATGTGCCAGACTCTAAACTTATACCGGGCAGTCATATTATTAAAAACAATCATATATACAGATACAATAGATTTAGTTTTGGAGGCGGCGGAGGGATGGGGATAAACTTATCTGGAATAGGTAACATAATAGCCAACAATCTTCTCCATGATAGTCCGTATATATGTATAATGTTTGACGGCAACGATAACCTTATAGAGTATAACGAAATATATGATGTAATGAACGAAGCAAGAGATGGTGGCGGTATATATACATACGGTGAACCCAAATACCTTCTGAATAGAGGAAATGTTTTGAGATACAACTTTATACATCATCTGACAGAACAATCTTCACCAGTTAAAACTCATCAAGTGACAGGTATCTATGTTGATGCTTTAAACGGTGGAGTGACAAAAATTGGGAATATTTTTTATCGTTGCACAGAAAGAGCAATGTTTGCGCATGGACCTGATAACCGCATAGAAAATAATGTTTTTATGGAAAATCAACTTGGTATAACTTTATCTGACAGGTCATGGCTACTGGACTCTTCACAACTTAACAGATTAGTTCTTCCGTGGGTAGAAAGGTTGGGTGTTTCTCGTAACAAATTTCCTCCTCGGGGCAATAGATACCCTCAATTATCAGGTATTCTTGAAACTGACCTACCTTTTGGTAAGATTGAAAACAACTCAATAGAAAGAAATATTTGCGTTGGGTCTTCATTTATGACAGGAGTATTGCAGAAAGAGAAGAATACAATAAAAGATAACTGGGAAGAAAGTAACCCATTTTTTATGGATGTAGAAGCGATGGATTTTAGGTTAAGAATAGGGTCGCCTGTTTTTGGTGTTATTGGAGCAGACCCGATACTTTTTGAAAAAATTGGAGTTTACGATTCACCTCTTAGAGCAAGTTGGCCAGTGAACCGACTGCCTGCTGGGAAATTTTTAAAGAAAAAATAATAGCATAAGATTGTTTTTATTGACTATTTTATTGTTAAAGATATATTATAAACTTTAAATTAAACAAATACTATAGGAGGATTTATGTCAAAAAAGTTAGGAGCAGCTGTTTTAGGCTTGAAAATGGGGGATTACCATCTTGTAGGGTATGAGAAGAATCCAAACACAGAGATAGTGGCTATATGTGATACTGACCCTAAAATTCTTGAAGAAAAAAAGAGACAGTATAATGTACCTATTGCTGTGACAGATTATAGAGAACTTCTTAACAATAAAGATATAGATATTGTTTCAGTTGTTACACCCGATTTTGTACATGCTGAACAGTCTATTGCCTTTATGGAAGCAGGGAAAGATATTCTTTGTGATAAACCTATGACTCCAACCGTGGAAGAAGCAATAGATATAATTAACGCAGTAAAGAAGACAGGCAGAAAATTTATGGTTGGTCAGGTTTGCAGATATAGCCCTCAATTTGCTTTTGCCAAAAAACTGGTAGAAAAAGGAGATATAGGGGAGTTGTTTTTTGTAGAGTCTGAGTATGCCCACGATTATTCAGGAGTACCGGGTGTAGGAAACTGGCGTGTTGACCCACGTAGAGAACCTTTTCTTGGCGGTGGGTGCCACGCTGTTGATCTTGTAAGATGGATAGCAGGGGAGGCGGAAGAAGTTTCTGCTTATGCTAACCACAAATGTTTAACAACATGGCCTGTAAATGATTGTACGGTAGCTATCTACAAGTTTGAAAATAATGTTATAGGTAAAGTCTTTGTTTCAATAGGGTGTATAAGACCTTACACAATGAGAAGTGTATTTTATGGAGTCGATGGAACCATTGTATGTGATAACAGAACCCCTTCTATACAGGTATGTCGGAAAGGTTATTTTGGAAAAAGACCTACATTTATGACTTTACCTACTGAGGTAGCAGACCATAATGTTGCAGATGAAATTGCTGATTTTGTTGATTGCCTTCTTAACAACAAACCTATACCAATGGATGAAGTTGAAGGGGCAAAAACGGTAATTGCTGCTCTCTCTGCTGCTCAATCTGTAAAAGAGGGAAGACCTGTTAAGATTGAAAAGATACAATAGAACGACATATAACCATAGGAGGAGAATAATGGAAGTAGGTTTTTATGAGACAGATATTACTCCAAGTATAGGTATGGAGCGACCTGCAAGTTATTATAAAATCTATATTGAATCTATAAGAGACCCATTGAAAGTTAGAGCTGCAGTTATTTCTGATGGAAAAGAAAAAGTAGCTCTGGTTGGTGTGGATACAGGAAGTCTCCAATCTGCAAAATGTGTAGCTGAAGCACGCTCAAAGATTGAAAAGTTTTCTGGCATAAAAGGTAGTTCTGTTATGATAGGTGCTTCACATACCCATTCAGGTGGACCTTGCCACGGTTTTCTACCTGAAACATATAAAGATGCGCCTGACCTTATCAAAAAATTGATAGAGGAGTATAGTATTATTCCTAATATCAACTATTCACAACATGTTATTAACCAGATAGTTACAGCAGTGTGCGAAGCCGACAGAAGAAGAAAAAAAGCAGTCTTTTCTTGTGGGGTCGGTTTTGAAGATAAAGTAGCTTTCAATCGCCGTTGTAAAATGAGAAACGGAAGAGTCTATACTCACCCCGGTAAAGGTAACCCAGATATACTTGGGTTTGCTGGTCCTATTGACCCAGATGTTGGTGTTCTGTCTGCTTGGGATATGGACAACAAATTTTTAGGTTGTGTTGTTAATTATTCCTGCCACGGCACAACTTTATGGGAAGGAGCCTCAGCCGACTGGATATATTTTATGGATAAAACAATAAGAGGTGTTATGGGAGAGGATTCTGTTACTGTCTTTCTTAACGGCGCAAGTGGTGACATAACTCAGGTGAACAATCTTTCTTTAAACGAAAGAGAAAGCGGCGAAAGATACGCTGATATTGTTGGCACCAGAGTAGGCGCAGAAGCCGTAAAGGTTATGGCTGGAGCACCTAAAGGAGATATGTCTCCGGTTGCTTACGGGCAAAAATTTCTTAAAATAAAAAAGAGAAGACCATCCCCAAAACGTGTTGCAGAGAGCCGTGTTATAGTTGAAGAAGGGTTAAAATCTAACAAATCAAAAGATGCCGATGCACGTTGGTTATTTGCTAAAGAAATACTTTTAGCCGATTATATGATTAGTAAAGAACCTGTTGCAACAATAGAATTACAAGCGGTTCAGGTTGGTGGGGCTATATATCTGTCGAACCCAGGTGAACTTTTCTGTCAACTTGGGCTTGATATAAAAGAAGCATCAGAATTTCCTTGCACCTTTGTTGTTGAAATAGCGAATGGGTCTAGTGGCTACATTCCCGACGAAAAATCTTTTACTCCTCAAGGGGGAGGTTATGAAACTGTTTTAACTATGCATTCTAACCTTGAAATTACTGCAGGACGGCAGATTGCCAATGGTTGTATAGAACTATCAAAAATGTTTAAGCCGGGAACTATTCCTGCAATACCTAAAATTAAAGAACCGATACCTCCGTGGGATTACGGTATGATGGGACCAGACCTTGAATGATAGTAAAAGCAAAATATTGACAAAAGATGATATAAAGGCGTATGCTAAGAAGTGTGGTTTCGTAGATTGCGGTATTACCGATGTATCAGATTTTAATGATTATAAAGAAACTATTGATAGGATGTTATCTTCTTTCCCAGAAACTAAACATTTGTATAGTTCTATGGAAGGAAAGGCATATATTAAAAAGAATGTTCCTTGGGCTAAATCAATAATAGTGTGCTTAAGGAGTTATGCTAAATATAAGATACCTAAAACTATTAAAGGTTATATAGGGCGCAATTATCTATTTGATTCAAGGGTACTCCATAGCCCTGAGTACCAAATGTCGAGAAATTTTACTCAATATTTGAAAAACTCAGGCATAAGAGTAAAAAAAGGCGGGCTTCCAGATAGGGCAGCAGCCAAAAGAGCAGGGGTTGTTTCAATAGGTAAAAACAATTTCGCATTTTCAAAGATATGTGGTTCGTGGTTTAATATATCTACCTATATTGTTGATATAGAACTTAAACCAGACAACCCTTCGGTAGGTACTATATGTCCTGAGGGTTGCGATATATGTATAAGAGCGTGTCCAACGAAAGCATTAAGCGCTCCTTATACTATGCGTATGGATAAATGTATTGCTTTTCTTACTTACGGAAAAGAAGCAGAGATATCTGAGGAACTATGCAAGAAAATGGGTACGTGGCTCTATGGGTGCGATGTGTGTCAAGAGGTTTGCCCGCTAAACAAAGGGAAATGGCAAAACATTGTAACCTTACCATACCTTGAAAAGGTTGCAGATATAATTACACCTTCAAAGTTGAGTGAAATGGGACAGAAAACTTATGAGGAGATAGTTTTTCCTCTATTTAATTATATCCCAGTTGACAGAATTGATAGATGGCATAATAACGCAAAAAGAGTGCTAAAGTATATAAAAAACAATAGGTGAACATAAGGAGGATAAAATTATGAAATCCAAATTGGCTCTTTTAGGTGGACCTAAAGCAGTAAAGTCGGACGTGAAGGATATTTTTACTTGGCCTATCGTAAACAAGGAGATGGAAACAAAAGTTTTAGAGATATTGAGGGCCGGAACAATGTCAAATCTTGAAGTTACAAAAGAATTTGAAGAAGGGTTTGCAAAGTGGCATGGAATGAAATATGGTTTGGGGCATAACAATGGTACCTCAGCGCTTCATTCTGCTTTCTTTGGTATAGGTATAGGCAAAGGAGACGAAGTAATCTGTACAGCAGTTACCTACTGGGCTTCATACCTGCCTATACTTGCACTTGGAGGGACTATCGTTTTTGCTGATGTAGAGCCAGACACTCTAAATATAGATCCTGACGATATAGAAAAGAGGATTACAGATAAAACAAAAGCAATTGTTGTGGTTCATTATTGTGCTAGACCCGCAGATATGACAAAAATTATGAAGATAGCAAAGAAACACAAACTTAAAGTAGTAGAAGATGTTTCTCACGCCCACGGCGCTTTGTATAAAGGTAAACTTGTAGGGACATTTGGCGATGTTGCTGCATACTCTTGTATGAGTGGCAAATCTTTTGCTACTGGCGAAGCTGGTATGCTCATAACCAACAGTAGAGAAATTTATGAGCGTGCTATAGTTTTTGGACATTACGAAAGACACGCTAACCTTACAATACCAGAACTAAAAGCCGCATCAGGGTTGCCCTGGGGTGGGTATAAATATAGAATGCACCAACTTTCTGCAGCAGTAGGTATAGTTCAGTTGAAAAAATATAAAAAAGAGATGAACGAGATAGATGAAGCAATGAACTACTACTGGGACCTTCTTGAAGGTGTGCCGGGAGTAAAATCTCTCAGAGTGCCTAAAGATTCTGGTTCAACTATGGGTGGCTGGTATGTACCGAAAGCACTCTATAATAAAGAAGAGTTAGGAGGGCTTTCGGTCTCAAGGTTTGTAGAAGCAGTCTCAGCGGAAGGTGTTCCAACTCACGCAGGTTGTAACAAAGGCGGGTTTAGCCATCCGTTGCTCAATACTGTTGATATTTATAACGATGGGAAACCAACCAGAATAGCTAACTCTAATTGGGATGTTAGAACCAATAAAGGACCGCTTCCTGTTGCTGAGAATATACAAACTAAAGTAATAAGTGCGCCTTATTTGAAAAAATGTTACAAAAAAATAATTCAAGAACATGCAAATGCTGTTAAAAAAGTGGTAGAAAACTATAAAGAACTTCTCCCTGGAGATAAAGGAGACCCTAAAAATATGGGTGGATGGGGGCTTTCAGGAATAAAAGCGCCTTCAAAGAAGAAAAAATAGTTTCTCTTTTTTTCATCCTATTCTTATTTTGTTTTTGAGTTGCGTATTTATGATAAATTTTAAGGATTTCTTAATGAGGTGGCAATCTCGCCGTAGGCGGAAAAGGCAAGGATAAAAACATAATAGGGATAAAGACGAAGGAATTACCACGTCGCAATTCCTATGAAAACATTTAAATACTAAGAGAAACATTACTGAAAGTATAGCCAAATTTGGCAGAACGAACAACAACAGAAGGGGGATAAAATGGAAAAGCTTGCTATCAATGGTGGTAAGCCAGTAAGAAAAACTCCTCTACCGAAAAGAAATAATTTTGGCGAGGAAGAGAAAGAAGCAGCCATAAGAGTTTTAGATAAAGTTATAGCCTCAGGAAGTGGTTTGGATAGGTATGGTGGGGTTGAAACAGATGCATACGAAAAAGAGTTTGCTGAGTATTTTGGTACAAAGTTTGCTACTGCTGTTAGTTCAGGAACAGCTTCAATACATACAGCGATAGCTGCACTAAACCTTGAACCGGGTAGCGAAATTATTACAACTCCTATTACAGACAATGGAACTCTTATGCCAATGATTTTTCAGCAATGCATACCTGTTTTGGCTGATGTGGATTATAAAACTCTTAATTTATCTCCAGAATCCGTAGAAAAAAATATTACAGAACGAACAAAAGCTATAATTGTGGTACATCTTGCCGGTATGCCAGCAGATATGGATAAGATAATGAAAATAGCAAAGAAACATAAATTGTTCGTTATTGAAGACTGTGCACAGGCACACGGAGCAGTCTACAAAAATAAGTTTGTTGGCTCAATAGGAGATATGGGGTGTTTTAGTATGATGGGTAGCAAACATACTACAAGTGGCGGACAGGGTGGAATGGTTTTAACAAATACAGAAGACCTTTATTGGAAAGCAAAAAGATTTGCTGATAGAGGTAAACCCTTTGGCACTAAGGAGAGCGGTTGTATTATTGCAGGTTTAAATTATAGAATGACAGACCTTGAAGCTGCAATAGGTAGGGTGCAGTTAAAAAGATTGGATAAGGTAAGAAAGAATAGATATAAAGTATATTCAGAGTTAAAAGAACTTTTTAAAAAAGAACTTTCTGCGTTTAGGTTGTGGGAAAATCTCCCCAAAACTGAACCTAACCCTTGGTTCTGTTTTATACATATAGACAATAAAAAGATAAAGGAAGACAATTCTGTTGTTTCTGAAGCTTTAAGAGCGGAAGGATTATATGTAGGCGCTCATTATACAAAACCTATGACAAGTTCTAAATGGTTGTTGGAACGTAATACTTTAGGTTCCTCTCAACTTCCTTGGACTTTGCCAGGCGTAAGGGATATAACTTATGAAGGTACATGTCCTAATGCTGAAAAAGCTCTACTTGACCATCTTACTTTTTATATGAATGAAAGCTGGAAAAAAAGTGAGATAACTCAAACATTGAAAGCCTTTAAAAAGGTAGAAAACTATTATTTGAAAAAATAAGGGACAAAAAAGTATGGGGTGTTATCTACTCACTCTGGTACTACGGCGCATACACCTTCTACTTAACAATCGGGCACTCTGAGAACTTACCCTTCTGTATATAAAGCATTTCCGAAGGGTTCAACAGGCTCAGAGGAGGGGAACAAAAGGCTTGACCTTTTGTTAACAGCCCCCCCATTCCGTCTTTGCGAGCCGTTTTTTGGCGTGGCAATCTCGCCGTAGGCGGAAAAGGAATGCACCTCTCTTTGCCTTCTCCCCTGGAGGGAGAAGGATCAAGGATGAGGGGGGATTTGTGCAGACTAAAAGAAAACGAGAGACTAAACAATAGTAAGGATAAAATAGGAGACTTCCCCTGCATGTCATTCCGGACTTGATCCGGAATCTCGTTTTGTACTACTTACTTTACGTAGGTTAAGTGAGAGATCCTGAAACAAGTTCAGGATGACAAGTTTGGGCGTTCGGG